>JBEVXT010000300.1:4558-12773 GCA_040505955.1 Sedimenticola sp.
TCTCCGTCACCACATCCTCGCGCAGCCGTTGCGCCATGTGCAGTGGGTGAGCCATGGGCACCACCCCGGTGGTGTCCACAGCACTCAGCTGTTCCACCAGATCAAGAATATTCGAGAGATCGCTGACGACTGAATCCAGCTCATCCTCACTTACCCCCAAGCGGGCAAGGTGGGCGATCTTCTCCACATCAGATCTTTCCAATGACATATAAGCCTCTGCATAAGTTCAAAAAGCATCCAACCCCGCTCTATCTTCTGGAGACCACCTCGGGGGTGAAAGCGGGAAAATTACCACATTTCAGGCTCTGCGTCTGTCGGATTATGGGAATCATTTGCGGTAGAGTTGACGCGTAAACCGCGTTTTTACGACACTGCACCTTGCCCCACCCCCCCTGAGGTTGATAGATTACTTCATTGCCCGGAGAGATTGCCGTAAAATGCACCGGCGGTGACAACCTGATGAGATAGACTGGCGTTTGCTTAAAGAACGCAGACAATCGACGGGAGTCACACTCTAAACTTAACGAAACATCCCAAGGGAAACCTATTTCGCCATGTTGTTCAGACGTATACGCGGTCTTTTTTCAAACGACCTCTCCATCGACCTCGGTACCGCAAACACCTTGATCTACGCGCGCGGCCAGGGCATCGTTCTTGATGAACCCTCAGTTGTCGCCATTCGTCAGGATCGCGGACCGGGTGGCGGCAAGTCGGTTGCCGCCGTGGGTGAAGAGGCGAAACTGATGCTGGGACGCACACCGAGCAACATCACCGCCATCCGGCCGATGAAAGATGGCGTCATCGCCGATTTCACCGTCACCGAAAAGATGCTGCAGCACTTCATACATAAGGTGCATGAGAGCAAAATCATCCGCCCCAGCCCCCGGGTGCTGGTGTGTGTACCCTGCGGTTCAACCCAGGTGGAGCGCCGCGCCATTCGCGAATCGGCCGCCGGAGCGGGCGCCCGCGAGGTGTACCTTATCGAGGAGCCGATGTCGGCCGCCATCGGCGCCGGTCTGCCGGTGGACGAGGCCCGCGGCTCAATGGTGCTGGATATCGGCGGCGGCACCTCCGAGGTGGCGATCATCTCCCTCAATGGCATCGTCTACTCCAACTCAGTACGCGTCGGTGGTGACCGCTTTGATGAGGCGATCATCAACTACGTACGCCGCAACTACGGCACACTGATCGGTGAAGCCACAGCCGAGCGTATCAAAAAAGAGATCGGCTCCGCCTTCCCCGGCAACGAGGTGAAGGAGATGGAGATCAAGGGTCGTAATCTGGCTGAGGGCATTCCCCGCAGCTTCACCCTCAACAGCAACGAGATTCTCGAAGCGCTGCAGGAACCCCTCTCGGGCATCGTCGGCGCGGTCAGGGCGGCTCTGGAACAGACACCGCCAGAGTTGGGTGCGGACGTCGCCGAGCGCGGTATCGTTCTCACCGGCGGCGGCGCCCTGCTGCGTGATATTGACCGTCTGCTGCAGGAGGAGACCGGCCTGCCGGTTCTGATCTCTGAAGACCCCCTCACCTGTGTTGCCCGCGGCGGTGGTCGCGCACTTGAGATGCTGGATGAGCGCGGCAGCGATATGCTGTTCGCTCTCGAATAATCCGGCTGCCCGGATTTTCAGGGAGGTTCTCTAACGAGGCTGGCCACCGATTAAACCGATCTTCACACAGGGTCCTTCAGTCACTTTCCGCGTCATCTCAGCGGTGGTGTTTTCGCTTGCCCTGATGCTTATGGATCACCGGCAGAATCACCTCGAAACGGTGCGTGCCACCCTCTCCACCCTGACGTCACCGCTGTACTACATCGTCAACCTGCCGCGTAGCGCAAGCGAATGGGCCGGTGAAACCCTCACCACCCGGGAGGGGCTGCAGAGATCAAACCGCACCCTGCACAAAGAGAACCTGCTGCTCAAGGTCAGGCAACAGAAGATGGCGGCGTTGGAGTTGGAAAACACCCGCCTGCGCAATCTTCTTGACTCATCGTTCAAGATCGGTGAGCGGGTGCTGATCGCCGAACTGATAGCAATCGAGCTGGATCCATACCGTCAGCAGGTGATGATCAACAAAGGCGCCAACTCAGGGGTGTTTCAGGGCCAGCCGGTGCTTGATGCGGACGGTGTCATGGGGCAGGTGGCTCATGTTCACTACGCAACCTCCTCGGTACTGATGATCACCGATATCAGCCACGCCCTGCCGGTACAGGTAAACCGTAACGGATTACGCGCCATCGCCAAAGGAACCGGGCGCATCGACACCCTTGAACTGCCCCACCTGCCCAACAGTGCGGACATCCACGAAGGTGATCTTCTGGTCACCTCGGGGCTTGGCGGTCGCTTCCCTGCAGGCTACCCGGTGGCCCGTGTCACCTCGGTACAACACAAGCCAGGAGAGCCGTTTGCCGCTGTCCAGGCGCAGCCACTGGCCCACCTTGACCGTACCCGTGAGGCGCTGCTGGTATGGATACTGAAGTCGTACGATGAGACGCCCCCGGCAAACGTCGCCCCTGAGAAGGGTGATGGGGAGGCGGCACAGTGATAATCTCCTCCCGTAATGGCGGTATCGTCATCATTCTCACCCTCTTGATGGCCCTGATACTCACCATACTCCCCCTTCCCGACTGGGCGCAGATGCTCCGCCCCCAGTGGTACACACTGGTGCTCATCTACTGGGTATTGGCCCTCCCCCTGCGAGTGGGGGTGGGTATCGGCTGGCTGGTGGGTATACAGGTGGATGTCATGACCGGCACCCTGCTGGGCCAACACGCCCTCTCCCTGGCGCTGATCGCCTATATCACCCATGAATCACACCTGCGCATGCGCCTTTTCCCCCTCTGGCGGCAATCATTCACGGTATTGCTGCTGCTGTTGATCGAGAAGGTGATCTCCCTGTGGGTCATGGGTGTAGTCTCTCTGCCGACGCCCAACATCGATTACTGGATTCAACCCCTGCTGGGAATGCTACTCTGGCCCTGGATCTACATCGTCTTACGTGACCTGAGGCGGAAATTCGATGTCCGATAGGCTCCTCTTGGATTCTGACATCTTCTCCGTGGGTTCTGCGTCCTGCCTGTCAGGCTGGGTGGTCGGAGTCGACTGCACACGACTTCTTGAAAATATACCTCAATCACGGTGCAATCGACTCCGACGCCAGTTAAAAGTATCGGTGTCGCTGGATAGGAAGAAGGCGTGGCCCGAAGCACACTAAAAAACTACCTGCAGGAGAGCCGCCTGTTCAAAAGCCGGGCGCTGGTGTCGGCACTGTTTATCACCCTGCTGATCCTCCTCCTGGTGCTGCGCCTGGCCAAACTGCAGATCCTGGAGAACGAGCACTTTGAAACGCTTTCACACGATAACCGTGTCAAGGTGGCCCCGCTCCCCCCCACCCGGGGCCTGATTTTTGATCGTAATGGCACCATTCTGGCCCAGAACCTGCCGGCCCACAGCCTGGAAATCGTTCCCGAGCAGGTTAAAAATCTGGATCAGACGCTCAATGCCCTGAGTGAAGTGATCACCATTGGCGAGAGCGATATGAAACGCTTCCAGCGGTTACGAAAGAATCCCAGGCGTTTTGAGGGTATCCCCATCCGAATACGCCTGAATGAGGAGGAGGTGGCCCGTTTTGCTGTCAATCAGCACCGTTTCCCAGGCGTTGAGATCCAGGCCAGGTTACTGCGGGACTATCCGCTGAAAGAGATCACCTCTCATGTACTCGGCTACGTTGGACGGATAAACCCCCAGGAACTTCAGGAGATTGATGCTTCTAACTACTCGGGAACCTCCTACATCGGAAAAAGTGGGGTGGAGAAGGCCTACGAAAAGGTTCTCCACGGTCGGGTCGGCCTGCAACAGATCGAGACCAATGTCGTCGGCCGGGTCATCCGTGTTCTGGAGAACAGCCCGCCAACACCCGGTGCCGACCTCACACTCTCTCTCGACGCCGGACTGCAGCAGACGGCAATGGAGGCTTTCGCCGACCACAACGGTTCCACCGTCGCTATCGACCCCCGAAGCGGCGGCATCCTCGCACTGGTAAGCAAGCCGGGATTCGACCCCAACCTGTTTGTTGAGGGAATCAGCCCGACGAACTACCGGGCGCTGCAGCAATCACCGGACAAGCCACTCTTCAACCGCGCCCTGAGTGGGCAATACCCGCCGGGCTCCACCGTCAAGCCCTTTATCGGACTGGGTGGGTTGGAGACGGGTACAATCAGCTTTGCCCAGCAAAAATTCTGCCCCGGTTACTTCCAACTGCCCGATCACTCCCACAAATATCGTGACTGGAAAAAAACCGGTCACGGCACAGTCTCCATGAAACAGGCAATTGTCCAGTCTTGTGATGTCTACTACTACGAGTTGGCGCGACAGATGGGTATTACCCGGCTGCACGGTTTCCTCAGCCATTTTGGTTTCGGTAGCCGCACAGGCGTTGATCTGACCGGTGAGGCGACCGGACTGCTGCCATCAAGAGAGTGGAAGAGAGAGACCCGCAACGAGCCGTGGTATCCGGGGGAGACCCTGATCATGGGCATAGGCCAGGGCTACTTCCTCACCACCCCCCTGCAGCTTGCAGGGGCCACTGCCATTCTGGCCGGCAGAGGGACTGGAGTGCGACCCTCCATCGTCAGCTCAGTCATGGGCGGTGCAGGTGACGCCGACAAAACAGTTTCACCGCCGGAGACGATCAAAGTACCCCACGCTGTGGAACAAAACTGGGACGATGTGATCGACGCCATGACCCAGGTAATCGAAGGACTTCGCGGCACCGCCAAAAGAGTACGCAGTGAACACTATCGGATTGCCGGAAAAACAGGAACCGCCCAGGTGTTCACCGTCAAACAGGATGCTGAATATGATGAAGAGAAGGTCGCCAAGAAGAATCGCGACCACGCCCTCTTTATCGCCTTCGCACCGGTTGAGGCGCCGCGTATCGCCATCGCCGTGGTGGTGGAAAATGGCGGTCACGGTGGCTCGGTGGCGGCCCCCATCGCAAAAAAGATGCTGGATTACTACCTGCTCCCGGAGAAGCCATGAGGCGCGCCAACCAACCCAGCGGCCTGCGCGAGTCCAACCCGACCCGCGCCGAGGGACTGCTGGCCGATCTCCACCTTGATCTGCCGCTGCTGACTGCACTGATCCTGCTGTGCGGCTTTGGCCTGCTGATTCTCTACAGCGCCGGCGGTCAGGACATGGGGCAGATCCAGCGCCAGATGATTCGGCTCGGCCTCGCCTTTTTTACTATGGTGACCCTTGCTCAGGTGCACCCGACTCAGCTGAGACGCTGGTCACCCGGGTTTTACGGTATCAGCCTGATCCTTTTGATCGCAGTGCTGGTGGCGGGAGACAAGGGTAAGGGGGCCCAGCGCTGGCTCGACATCGGCTTCCGCTTCCAACCCTCAGAGATGGTCAAGGTGGCGGTGCCGATGATGGTCGCCTGGTTTCTTGCCGAGAAGTCACTGCCGCCAAGCTGGAACCGACTGCTACCGGCGGCCCTGCTGATCCTGTTGCCGGTGTTGCTGATCGCCCGCCAGCCCGATCTCGGCACCTCCCTGCTGGTGGCAGGCGCTGGCGGCTTCGTACTGTTTCTGGCGGGACTGAGCCCACGCTTTATCATCGCCACCCTGCTCACCGCCATCCCCGTTGCCGCCGCCCTCTGGAAATGGGGTATGCACGAGTATCAGCGCGACCGGGTAATTACATTCCTCAATCCCGAGAGCGATCCCCTCAACACCGGTTATCACATCATCCAGTCAAAAATTGCTATCGGCTCCGGTGGCCTCTATGGCAAGGGCTGGCTTAACGGCACCCAGTCCCACCTGGAGTTTCTGCCGGAACGCACCACCGACTTCATCTTTGCCGTCGCCGCCGAGGAGCTGGGCTTTACCGGCATCCTGCTGCTGCTGTCGATCTACCTGTTTATCATCTTCCGCGGCCTCTACATTGCCGCCCAGGCTCAGGATACCTACAGTCGGCTGCTTGGCGGCTCACTCACCCTGCTCTTTTTCCTCTACCTGTTTGTCAACACCGGCATGGTCAGCGGCATCCTGCCAGTGGTAGGCGTACCCCTGCCCCTGATCAGCTACGGCGGCACCTCCCTGGTCACCATCATGGCCGGGTTCGGTATCCTGATGTCGATCCATACCCATCGGAAACTGCTTGCAACATAGCGAAAGATGAGCACAATGAGACCGAAGAGCGTTAGCTAACCCTAGGAGCCTGGCGCTTTTGATACAAGCCCAAATTACTGGAGTTTGAGATATGCAAACGATCACCATCAATATAGAAAATGAACAAACGGCCGAGAAAGTCACCTGGCTGCTTGAGCATTTCAAGAACGACGGTGTCGAGATCCTCTCCAGAGAGAATCTGGATGATCTCAAGCTGCTGAAATCCACGCGGGGTGAAACCACCACTCCTCTGGATGACTATCTGAACAATGAAGGTTGAGCTCCGCAAAAGTGCCGTCAGGGACTTGAAGCGGATTGATACCGCGCATAAAAAGAAAATTCATCAGAAGATGCTGGAGTTGGCAAACTTTCCCGCCGTGGCCAATGTTAAGAAACTAACCAATTTTGAACCGGCCTACCGTCTTCGTATCGGCAGTTACAGGATCCTATTTGATGTATCTGCAGACACGGTCGAAATTGGTCGGGTTCTGCATCGAAAAGAGAGCTACAAATAGTGCCAACATGGCGAAACAAAGAGAAGGAGAAGTTCGACGATGCGCATCCCTCAAGTTACCCACTGGTTGGCCATTCTGCTGGCTACAGTGCTCTCTGTGCCCGCACTGGGATCAGAAAGTCCTCAACAGGAGGTGGAGCGCTTTGTCGAACAGATGGTCTCCCGCCACGGCCTGGAGCGGGATCAGTTGCACTCTCTGCTTGCCCGGGGAAAAGTTCGCCAGGAGATCATCGACAGCTTTGAGAAATCGGCCGAGAGAACCTGGGCCTGGAAAAAGTACCGGAAAAACTTTCTCAATGAGTCACGCATCACCAAAGGGGTGAAGTTCTGGAACAAGCACCTGAGCCTGTTCGAAGCCGCTTCGAAACAGTTCCACATTCCCCAGCATATTCTGGTGGCAATTGTCGGCGTCGAGACCCACTACGGAAACCGTACAGGAAAAACCCCGGTTCTCGACTCCCTGATCACCCAGGCGTTTCACTACCCGGAGCGGGCCAGGTTCGGGCGCAAGGAGCTGGAGGCTTTTCTGCTGCTGGGACGTGATGAGGGGATCGATCTGGCGGCGGTAAAGGGCTCCTACGCTGGTGCCGTCGGCAAACCCCAGTTTATCCCCACCAGCTACCGCAGCTACGCCGTTGACTTCGATGGCGACGGCAGGCGCGACCTGTGGAACAGTGATGCCGACATTATCGGTAGCATCGCAAACTACTTCAAGGATCACGGCTGGCACAGAGGAGAGGAGGTAGCCACCCTCTCCTCAGGAACAAAAGCAGCCTACGCGGGTTTTGAAAAGACCGGTCGTAAACCAAAAAAACCCTCCATCCCTTTCAACAAATTGAGCGCCGCCGGCATCACCGCAGAGCAGAGGCCCAGCGACGACACACTCACCACACTGATCCAACTGGAAGGCGCCAAGGGCGACGAATACTGGCTCGGCCTGCACAACTTCTACGTCATTACCCGCTACAATCACAGTAATCTTTACGCTATGGCGGTCTATCAGCTGAGCGAAGAGCTTCTTGAGAGGTACCAGGCGGGCGACACTCAGTGATCAAAGGTAAACTACTCTTCACCCTGCCAGCTTGCGCCTTACTGGTGGTGGCGGCCTGCTCCATACGCCCCCCCTCCTTCCCCGGCTCCTCTGACAACGACAGCGCACCCACTCGCAGACTCGATCCCAACAGTATCGCCGACGCCGTGCCCCGGGCGGAGCGGCGCAGCCGTAGAGGCAATGCAGACTCCTACGTGGTGCTTGGCAAACGCTACCATGTGATGGCCAACAGCGACGGTTTCAGTCAGCGCGGTATCGCTTCCTGGTACGGCACCAAATTTCACGGCCGCACCACCAGTAGCGGTGAGGTCTACGACATGTACGCTATGACCGCAGCCCACAAGAGCCTGCCGCTGCCCACCTACGTCGAGGTCACCAACCTCAACAACGGTCGCCACACCATCGTCAAGGTGAATGACCGCGGCCCTTTTCACAACAACCGCATCATCGACCTCTCCTACGCCGCCGCCACCAAACTTGG
>JBEVXT010000300.1:12873-14973 GCA_040505955.1 Sedimenticola sp.
GAGCAGGGTCATTACACTCATACACAACGACAGGAAAGCCACTGCGTGCAAATTCATAAATACCGACTCTTATTTCTGCTTCCCCTGCTGACGCTGTTCATCTTCACCCATGCCCAGGGAGCCGGCCCGGTGCCGGCACCGCCCAAGGTGGCGGCAAGCGGCCATCTGTTGATCGACTTCGACAGCGGCAAAATCATCAGTGAAGAGAGTGCGGATGAGCGCCTGGAGCCCGCCAGCCTGACCAAAATCATGACCGCCTACGTGGTCATGCGTGAACTCAGAGAGGGCAATCTCAAGCTCACTGAAGAGGTGTTGGTAAGCGAGAAGGCGTGGCGTACTCCCGGCTCACGGATGTTCATTGAGGTTGGCAAAAAAGTCTCGGTTGAGAAGCTGATGATGGGCTTGATTGTCCAATCGGGCAATGACGCCAGCGTAGCCCTGGCAGAGCATGTAGCCGGTAGCGAAGAGAGCTTTGCAGGCCTGATGAATCAGCATGCCCAACGCCTTGGCATGGACAACACTCACTTCGTCAACAGCAACGGCTTGCCGGCAGAGGATCACTACACCACCGCCCGGGATATGGCGGCCGTGGCCGCCGCCACCATCCGCGAGTTCCCCGACTACTACAAGTGGTACGCGGTGAAAAAATTCTCCTACAACATCCCCAACCCCCAATACAATCGCAACAAGCTGTTATGGCGCGATGACTCGGTTGACGGCCTCAAGACCGGCCATACCGAAGCCGCGGGCTACTGCCTGGTCGCCTCGGCCAAACGCGAAGACATGCGCCTCATCTCGGTGGTAATGGGGACAAAAAGTGAAAATGCCCGAGCCAAGGTGAGCCAGTCGCTACTCAATTACGGTTTCCGCTTCTTTGAAACCCACCGCCTCTACGGAGCCGGCGACAAACTCTCTCAAGTGCGCACCTGGAAGGGTGACAGGGAGCAGGTGGGGCTGGGCCTAAATAGGGATCTGTTTGTCACCATCCCACGCAAACAGTACAAAAACCTCAAGGCATCGATGTCGATCAATCCGCAGATTATCGCACCGGTAAGCAAAGGCAGTACTCTCGGTAAAGTCACTGTCACCCTCAATGGTGAGAACGTCACCGAAGTACCTCTGATAGCGCTGGAGTCGGTGGCGGAAGGTGGCATCTGGGAGCTGGCCCGGGACAGTGCGCTCCTCTGGCTTGAGTAGTGAGCGAAGTGAGTTCTCTGGTCTACCTCAATGGCGCCTACCTGCCCCTGTCTCAGGCAAAAGTCTCGGTGACAGATCGTGGCTTCCTCTTTGGGGATGGGGTCTACGAGGTGATCCCCTGTTACAGCGGGCGCCCTTTTCGTCTCAACCACCACTTGCGACGCCTGCAGGGGAGCCTCCACGCCATCGGCATGGAGATGCCGCTCTCCGATGGAGTCTGGCAGGAGATTATCGAGCGGCTGACGGAGCAGTCGTCAGGAGAGGATCAATCGGTCTACCTGCAGATCACACGCGGCGACAACGGCAGACGCAGTCCCGGCATTCCCGTCGGTCTGACGCCGACCATTTTTGCCATGACCCAGCCGGTAACCTATCCGGATCCGGCAACCGCCGCTGCCGGGGTGGCGGCGATCACCCATGATGACTATCGCTGGCGCCGCTGCAATATCAAGGCGATCACCCTGCTGGCCAATATTTTGCTGCGCAACGAAGCGCTGAAGCAGGGAGCGGCGGATGCCATCCTGATCCGCGATGGTAACGCCGTTGAAGGGGCGACAAGCAACCTGTTCGTCATCGACCGGGGTGTTATCCTCACCCCGCCGGAGAGCAGTCAACTGTTGCCGGGGGTCACCCGCGACCTGGTGCTGGAGCTGGCCCACGCCCACGGCTTACCCATCAGGGAAGAGGAGATTCCACTGGAACTGCTGCGAAACGCCGACGAGATCTGGCTCACCAGCTCATCACGGGAGGTAGCGGCGGTGACCACCCTCGACGGCAGGCCTGTTGGAAGCGGCACCCCAGGCCCCGTACACAAACAGATCCGAGCCTACTATGCCGACTACAAGACAAGGTTGCAGCAGGGCGTGGTGGAGTGAAAAGGTTAGCTGACTATGCACAATAATC
>JBEVXT010000301.1:0-5398 GCA_040505955.1 Sedimenticola sp.
CACGGTCGATTTCGTAGTTGTACCAGAGTTTTTCTGTGCGCGGGCCACCCCAGGTCATGGCCTGTAGTTCAATGCGATTCCAATCTTCCAGCGCACTGTCATACAGGGCTGACGGGTAGCCGGAGAGGATGACACGGCACGGCAGGGATTTAAGGAGATCGAGCAGATCCAAATGATCCTGCCTGCTGTACTCATGGCGATAGCGTCTTTTCGAGGTTCGGGTCTCTAGCAGATAGGGCGGGTCGCAATAGATGAGTTCAGAGCCAACATAGTTGTATTTACGCAGGAAGTGGTGGGCGCAATCATTGACTTTCGTTACGGGGTAACCGCACTTGAAGGATTCCAGTGGCTCCGGGTCGATGTCGATGGCGATGTTGTTCCGGGTGGGCGGCTTCTTCAGCATAACTGCCCCGCCACCAAGATGTGTTTCGATGTAGGTGTCGTGAGGCGGCATTATCGCTATGATGTTTTGGTATAAACCTAGTGCGGCCTTAGAACCGAAATATCCTGTCATGACGCTGCTCGTATGCTTTTCATGTGAAGCATATGTTAGATGATGATATCTATAGCGTCAAGTTGATACGACAATATTCGCGAAATAATTTTTATGCTTGGCGAATGAGGGCTTTGTAGATTTCAATAGGGGTACATCACGTCAAAAACACGTATGTTATGCTGAAATTTACTAGAAATCAGTTTAAGCTCACAATCAAACTTCCTCTTTGTTCTTACGCCAGCCTACCGGCCTACCTACTTTATTAGGTTTTAATCTTCTGTCAGTCAATTTTCCCACCTCATCCTTGAATCGATCATTACCCAAGGCTATTCCTTTATTTAATTCGTATCTGACCCTAGTTATTCCTCTATGACTCGTAATCCAATAGGTTAATGATGCTCTGGAAGTTATAATCGTTAACCAGCCGGTTCAGTGAAGCTGCTATAGCGGGGTCTTTATCTGCAACCCTTTCCAGTACCATCCGGATTTCCTTGATATCTAAAATAGTGGCCGCACTGCGTAGATCCTCCAGTAGATCAGGCGGCAGAGTGGCCACGGCCTCCTGGGTAATTGATGATGGCAGGCCTATTTCAGTTTCATCCGCGCCCCCTTCATCATCATAGATATATTTCAGATCCAGATGTTGGGCCATGCAATCGAAGATCTCTTTCGAACGGTAGGGCTTGCGTACAAAATCATCCGAGCCGGCGCCCATTAACTCATCCTTCTGCTCTTTGAAAACGCTAGCCGTGAGGGCGGCAATCTTCACCTCTTTCCCTCCCGGCAATCCGTGGATCTTTATAGTTGCCTCAAGACCATCCATACGAGGCATGCGCCGATCCATCCAGATGAAGTGGGGGTGCCACTCCTCAAAGAGCTTAACCGTCTCTACACCATCTTTAGCAATACACACCTGAAAACCGGCTTTCTCCAGAAGTTGCTGCAGAAGTAGCTGATTTTCCAGCTGATCCTCAGCAATCAGGATGCGCCACTCCTGGCTGGGATCCTCCAAACCAATCACCTTGCCTGCCTCCTTCTCTTCAACTGGATGAATCTGATCCGGGTTACCCGGTTCGACCCTGATGGAAAAATAGAAGGTGGAGCCCTTGCCAGGCCGGCTGGCAGCGGAGACTTTGCCTCCCATCAGCTCAGTAAATTGGCGGGTGATCGCCAGGCCAAGTCCGGTACCTTTCTGTTCGATGGCACTGGTCAACTGCTCGAAGGGCTGAAAAATACGCTCGATATCGACGGGTTCAATGCCTCTGCCAGTATCCTGCACCTCGCCCCTCAGGGTGATCCAGTCAGGGTTGCGGTTTTGAGTTTCCAGACGTAGAGTCACACCACCCTGATCGGTAAACTTGACGGCGTTGCTTAGCAGGTTGATGAGAATTTGGCGAATCTTGGGGCCATCGCCGCGCACAAAGCGGGGAAAGTCAGAGGTTTGATCCAGCAACAGTTGCAGCCCTTTCTGTACAGCTCGTACCCGCACCATATCGGTCACATCCCGAAGCAGTACTCCCAGATCAATATCCTCCACTTCAAGATCGGTCTTGCCCGCCTCAATCTTGGACATATCCAATACGTCGTTGATCAGCTGCAGAAGATGTTTGCCAGAGCGATGGATGATATCCAGGTTGCTCTTGTGTTCGCTATTGAGGCCGCGGTCTAAACTCATCAACTCAGAAAATCCGAGTACCGCGTTGAGAGGGGTACGTAGTTCATGGCTCATATTGGCCAGGAACAGGCTCTTGGCCTTGCTGGCATTCTCGGCAGCTTCCTTGGCTCGCTGCAGTTCCTCTTCTTTCTCTTTCAGTGAGCTGATGTCCTGTATGGTGCCAATGGAGTAGAGGGGGGTATCCCCACTAAATTCTGTACGGCACTGTTCACGGACAAATTTGATCCGACCATCCGGCATCTTTAAACGATGGACGATTTCGTAAACCGCTTTGTTGGTAAGGGAATCAGAGTACGCCTTGTTGACCGCTTCACGATCCTCAGGATGAACAAGTTCCAAAAAGGCATCATAGGAGGGATAGAATTGTTCTTTATCAAGCTCAAATATCCGATAGGCCTCGTCTGACCATGCGAGCTTGTTGTTTGCGATATGCAACTCCCACTGTCCCAGTCTGGCAATGTTGGGAGTCCTTGAGTCGCAATTCACTCATGTTCAAGGCGGCACTGGCCTTTTCGGTGGCCTCTTTCGCCTTTCGCAACTCCAGATTGGTCTCAGTGATGACATTCAGGGAAGACTCCAGCTCTTGGGTACGCGCCTTAACGGTCTCCTCAAGCTGCTCCTGAGTATTCAGCTCCCTTCTGATCAGCATATTGAAAGTTTGGGCCAGGTGGAAAAACTCATCCTGCCGTTCCTGAAGGTGCCCCAGCTCGATTTGATCGGCGATATTGATCAGATTATTTCTGAATAGGTGGCCGATATACAGGAATATCGCCAGGGATAAGAGAAACAGAATCATGCCCACCCAGAGATAGCGAGCAACCAGCGCCTCTCTTGCCTTATAAACAAACTGAATGGGAATGCCGGTTTTCAGTGATCCGTACTGAATACCTGCTAATTGGATGTTGCTGTGGGTGATGTAATAACTACTCTCCAGATCCAGGGCCTCCAGTGCAGACGCATGAGAGACATTCATGAACACCAGATCCGTATCCATACTTTCACTGGCGACACTATTTCCCCTGCTATCGTAAATAACGGCAAATCTGATTGTTCCGCTCTTCACGCTAGCACGCAGGATATCGGTGAGCTGGCTGTAGTCCTTTCTCACCAGTGGCTCGGCCAGTGATCGCGTGAGTATTTTGCTAATACTCTGGGCATCCTTCTCTGCCTCAGCACCCATGCGTTCATTCAAGGTCTGAACACCCAGGTAGATCAGCAGCAACAGAATGAGCGCCTCGACAAGCAATGCCGCAAGGGTAAAGCGGTAACTGACTGGCAGATAGAGTGGTTTCACTATTTCAGGGTTTTGAGAATGGACTGCAACTCCTCCACATGGGTATTCAGCAACTGCATCTCCTCGTCAGTTGGTACGCGCAATCCTTTGTAACGCCGCTTATTGATAATCCAGTCCTTTCCCACCTCGGTATTGTTGGCAAAATCATCGATGATGCTTACAATCCGGTCACGCAGCTCTAGAGGAAGGTCACGGCTAGCCATGTAGATCAGAGGAATTGCCACCGGGCGGTTATTAAGATAACCCTCCCTGGGCTCCAGGATTACGATATCCTTTTTTACATCGTCGGATGAGTGTCGATAACCCCCTGTGGAGATGATGGCGGCATCGACTTCGCCATTGAGCACATGATAGATCGCATTCTTATGGCTGATGGCATCAATCAGGGTTACCTCTCCATCGGGGTCGATGTTATGACTCTTCAGCATCTGCCTACCCAGTATGGTGGTCTGTGCCAGCAGATTGGGAATGGCTATGCGTTTACCTTTGAGATCATCAATGCGGGTAATCGGAGAACCCTTCTTGGTTATCACCACCTCATGATAGGTCGTCAGAGGGCGAAACAGGGGCTCATAGGTTCCCTCTAACTGAGCCATTCTCGCGAAATGCGACGCGGTGACAATCAGGTCGTAGTGCTTCTTTTTTGTCAGTTCCAGGTAGTGGGCATAATCCTTGGCCGAGACGATGATAACAGGCCTCGAAAGTGCCTGTTGCATATGGTTTGTTAGTGGCTGATACGCTTTGATCAATCCCTCTATATTGATGTAGGGCAGTACGCCGAGCTCAAGGGGCCTGACATGTTCCGTGGCAAGCGAGTTGCTTATGGATAGCGCTATCAGCATGCTAAACACCAGCGATTTTTTGATAATCACAGAACATTTACTCCTCCTTAGAAATGGGAATATTAGAAGCAAAACTTACTTTCCCATAGGCTAAAGGTAGTCAAAGAGCTGTGGTTTTGCTAGGAGCCTGTTCGAGAATAGGAACCGTAGCGAGGGATGCTCATTGTGAGTCAATTTTTTCAACTATTTGAGGCAAATATTGGGCATATTTAATGAAAAGGATCGTAAAAGTGGGCCAAAAGGAGCATTCTGCGGGACGAGTGCCCTGGCATCCAGATTCTCAAACGGCTGACACCGGATTTGCAAACCGAGGGATGCGCAAACGACTCGAAGAGTTTGAGTACATCCGTAACGGCACCCTGGATGTGCTCGCATTTTTTCATCACGCTGACGGCAAGGTGTACCTGGAGTGCCGAGCCAACCACAAAACCGACACCTTCCTGTCAGTATTCAGGCACCATGCAAATCAATTTGCGCAAGATGAGCCACTACACTACGTGATGGATAATCTCTCCTCCCATCGAGGTTATCCCTTCTGCCGTTTGGTGGCCGAACTCAGCGGGATTGAGTGCCCGTCAGAGCAGGAGCTGTGCTCACAGGCCAAACGGGTTGAATGGCTTGGCTGTGAAGACAAGCGGATCGTTATCCACTACACGCCCTATCATGGCTCCTGGCTCAACTGGATCGAATTCTGGTTTAGCATCATGGGCCGCAAGGTGTTGAGTGAATCGTTTGCCTCGCCCGATGAACTCAAGACGGCATTGGAAGCATTTACGCTTGATTGGAACACCCTGCTGGCTCACCCTTTTAAATGGTCATACGATGGCAGTGGATTGCACGAGAAGGCGGTGAAACGATTTACTCAGATGCTTCACCTCTCGGCAGCCCAAATGGAAATGCGGATTTTGACTAAACAGATGAAGTTATTGACGAATCTACTCAAGGACTATACATCGGAGGTTCCCAATGAGGTCTGGGAGCAGTTTGCAGCAGCTCTGTATGTACAGTCCGGCACGATCACTGATCTCATTCAGTACGAAGAGGGCCCGCTACGCAAGCGCAATGCGCAGCAGGCGTTTGTAGATCTGAAT
>JBEVXT010000302.1:0-7240 GCA_040505955.1 Sedimenticola sp.
TCTTGGCAAGTGAAAAATGGCTGATAATGACAGCACCCGCCTCATTCACACTGAGGTAATACCAGAATTCAGAATAGGGTTTGCGGTTCTGGGGCTGATACCACAACACCTCTTCGGGCACGGGAGGGGGAGCCAGGTTGTGGACAGCCCCTTCAGGGTGAAAAAAATAGAGATCACCCGCCGATTCGACGGTAGTGAAAAACAGAGTAAGCAGTAGGGCTGAAAGCAGTTTCATAAGAGATCCTGATTACTCTTAGAGCTTGGCCGAAAATGAATATGAATTAATTCGAATATGGGGCGCATATGGATAAGCGTAGCGCATTCTCTGATGAAGCGGCAGGACACCCATCAGTTGGCTCATCAAAGATGATAGAGATCCTGTCTTTCTGGCTATTATAGTGATGGGTGTCCCCGTTAGTTGCTCCCGTTAGTTGCTACAATCTCTTTCCTGTACATCTCCACAAACAATGGCTTGCCATCAACAATAATGGGGAGCGAACCAAGTATTTCTTACCGGTGACCGCTCAGTAGCCCAGCCGGGCCAACCAATTGATTGATCCGCCCGGCTCTTAGTTCTTTCTGCGCCGAACCCGCTTTTCAAGGAACAGCATCTGATCAGCAAGAACCGATCTGTTGCGCAGTAGCATATGCTCCGCATAGCAAGGCGCATAGGGCACCGCGAGCAGCTCTACACCCCATTCGTTCGGCGTTCTCGCACCTTTGCGATGGTTACAGGCTCTGCAACTGCTGACTACATTTGACCAGGTATCTCTTCCTCCTCGGCTACTAGGAATTACATGATCTCGTGTCAGCTCCCGGCTCGGATACGACTCTCCACAATAGAGGCAGATATGGCCATCCCGAGCGAACAGGGCTCGATTTGTCAGCGGCGGCTCATACTCTTCGCTCCACAGGCGCGGTTGCACCCTGGCTCTGGTCAAAAGAATCGAAGAAACCTCAATGCTGGAGCGCAAGCCAGTACGTGCATTCACGCCACCATGAAACACCCGTGACTCTGCACCCAGAGGTGCCAATACACGATCGGTTGCGATGAGATGAATTGCCGTTTCCTGGTTTAGCCAACTGCTGGGATTACCGGCACAATCGAGTGCCAAAACCTGCATGGGCATAGTCTGTTGTTGCATTGCTGAATTCTCCTAATTGTCCTTCTTCAACTTGTTTACTGCGCTAGTGAACAATTCGGAATGCTGAATTCGTAAAAACCGGGCGGATTGCTCCGCCCGGGTTGTTGGCTGATCAGGCCTTAATGTTGATCAATGGTCGAATGTGGTGCCGTACTTCAACCAGTGCTTCCTGCATCTTCATAACCTCGAAAATGTTCTTGTAGGCCATAGGTGCTTCATCAAGGGTATGTTCCGACACCTTAGCAGTAACACCCTCCATTTCCCTACGGAACTCTTCCATCGACAGCGATTTCTTCGCCTTCATGCGACCAAGCACTCGACCGGCGCCATGGGACGATGACCACAGTGCATCTGGATTACCCTTGCCGCGGACGATGAAGGATCCATCCCTCATATTTCCAGGGATCACGCCATCCATGCCCTCTTCCGCATGGGTAGCCCCCTTGCGATGGATCCAGTAACCATGATTGAAATCGGCATGGTTATGGTTTCGGTTGATCAATCCAGACCAATCACCGGAACCGTCTCCACAATGATCAACAAGGATCTTTTCAGCCCGTCGCATCATCTCCAAGCGATTTTCCAATGCAAACTGCAGGCACCAGTTCATGTCGTTGATGTATGCCTGTCCCACATCGGAGTCGGTTTTCAGCGCGTAGTGGCCTTCCTTTGCCTTGTTGGTTCCGGAGGCAACGGCCATGTAGTGACCAGCGATGCCGTGGCCTACACCACGGGAACCGGAATGGATAATGATCCACACTTGTTCCTGCTCATCCACTCCAATCTCCAGGAAGTGGTTACCGGAACCCAGTGATCCCGCCGCGGCATATCCGCCACGGTGTTCGCAGATCTTCTTGGCTTCCGTGGTCAGTTCGCCTTTGATGTCTACCTTGGTTGGTTGCGCATTCCTCTTGTTCCCCACGGGAATCCGCCGGTAGATCTCCTGGAAGATGGTCTCTGCATTGGCAACAACCAAATCCTTGGAGAAGGAAGACGGCAAGGCACACATCCCACAGCCGATATCGTAACCAACCCAGGAAGGTAGGATGTTGCCCTCAACGGCCACGACACCACCGATCGGCAGTGAATAGCCTTTGTGGGTATCCGGCATCAAAGCACCCTTGATGGCAAAATCCTGTGACATGGCGGACATAAACTGCGCATGTGCGGCGCCATCCACGGCCTCGGCATAGATTGTTATCGGTTTGTTCATTTTGTCGCCTCCTTTACAAGGGGTTATTGCCGGATGGAAATAGTGGCATTGGGAGATCCACAATGCCGTTGAAATTGGTGTCTGAAGAGAAACCTTGATTGAAAAAACGCCCTACCTAAAAGTAATCATCCCGAGCCGAGCCTTCATACCTTTTGGATCTCAGACAGCAGTTCTTGAAATCTGCGACTGGAACCACAAGGGCATGGATCATTTCGCCCCAGTTTTTCGATTAGATGCTTATCGACCCCAACGATGCGATAGCCTCGCTTTACCTGGGTCTCGGAAGGGAAACCTTTGCGACGCTTACTGGTCCGCTCGAAAGGAATAGTCTTCGACATTATCGACCTTAGCCATGGTGCACCTCCATTGGATTAATAAACGAGTTTGTGATGGGGCCGGGTGCGAGAGTTGAACTCGCGTGGGGCAAGGCCCTCCTACTTACAAGGCAGGCGCAATCGGCCACTATGCGACAGTCCCAAATGGTAGCGGGAGACAGAATCGAACTGTCGTTGGCGATGGGATATGAGCCCATGCTGGAAACCAACATCCTTCCCGCGTCAAATTGGCGCCCCTGGAGAGACTCGAACTCCCAGAATCTTCCGGTTCGAAGCCGGACGCCTTATCCAGTTTGGCTACAGGGGCATAATTGGTGGATCGGGCAGGTACTGACCCTGCGGCCTCCGGGGCTCCACTCCGGCGCTCTCGGCGGCCTGTTCCCGACGCAGCCCTACCACCTACATCCATGTAGGCGTACCAGCTGAGCTACCGATCCATTTCAGAATCTATCAATGCCTATAGGGGTGACCGATGGGACTTGAACCCATAACAACTGAGCCACAATCCAGCGCGTTTACCATTTCGCCACGGCCACACCTATAGACACTGATTGAACTGGCATACCGGGAGGGCCTCGAACCCCCAACCTGCGGTTTTGGAAACCGCTGCTCTGCCCATTGAGCTACCGATACATTGATTGGTGTCCCGTAGGAGAGTCGAACTCCTGTTACCTGGTAGAAAGCCAGGTGTCCTAGGCCACTAGACGAACGGGACATTTCAATCAGGCCAACCGTCTGGCATGGCAAATTGCCACCAGGATCTTGTCGTGATCGCGGTTGATGACCATGCCGTTTCTCAGGAACCACCGAGCATTTTCCGGGGTGCCTTTTCTGCGTTGATCGGGGATCTTCATCCCGGCGATGGCGCTTTCGAATTTTTGTGCTTCTGTTTGCATCGCTTATCCCCCCTGTTGAATGTTGGTGGAGCCAGTCGGATCCACCCCGACGACCTCCTGCTTGGCCCTACAGGGATGTAGGGTCCTTGCTCTGGCCAGGATGGTAGCCAGAGCATCAAGGCAGGCGCTCACCGCTTCCGGCTCCTGCCTCTCGCGGCACTACTACATCCCTGTAGGGCGTCCTAACTGAGCTATGGCCCCTAATTGGTGGGCAAGGTAGGAATTGCACCTACAAGTCCATAGGAAGGTGGGTTACAGCCACCCGGGCCCACTCCACTGCCCAACTTGCCCAAAACTTTTGTCTGTCTTGGCACGTCGCCCGAGGGTCGAACTCGGATAAACCGGATTAAAAGTCCGGTGCTTTACCAGTTAAGCTAACGACGCATAATGATTGGCTGGCAAGGTCGGACTCGAACCGACATGTAACTCATTAACAGTGAGTCCACCTACCGATGGTGCACTTGCCAAAAATGGTCTGGGCGGCAGGATTCGAACCTGCGACATCCTGCTTCCAAGGCAGGGACTCTACGCAAACTGAGCTACACCCAGAGGTGTTGTTTTTTGGCAGCCTGAGATTACAGCTGCCGACACCACGCCCTTTGTCGGATTATCCCCAGGGGACCAACCCCGAGGTTCCCGCGTATCCACCCAAACCTGCCGAAGCAGCGCCCGAGTCGCGTGACATGACGGCCTTTATTAGGCAGGTGGCTTTTCCTGCATGCGATACGACTACTCGATGATTTATCTACCGTCTGCCCTGCCGGGCAACAAAGGCTTGCATGCCACCGTGCGACGCCACATCGAAGACCTTCGGCTTGGGGCCTTGGGTCTTCCTGGATTTCATCTGCCGACTTTCACCAACAGGCGATCCAGGCTTACGCCACTTTCACCGTATCCTGAGACGCATCTTTCCTTTTGGCCGGAATCGAACCGGCGGCCTATCGTTTTAAGACGATTGCTCTATCCAACTGAGCTACTAAACCTGCAGAGATGTGTGCGCCTCAGTGGCTTCGATACCTTTTAGGCGTCGGAATACCACACATCTCCTGTCTTTCTCCTGCCGGATACTCAACCGTTCTTCAGGATTCCGTGTCCAAAGACCCGGTCCCCCTGGAACTGCACTTGGCCCTTACCTGGCTCGAACTCAAGCGCTACCCCTTATCCCTCACGACTAGCGAGCTGGTATGACGGTGGCCGGCACCATCCGTACCGTCACCGGCTTCGGTTCCCTCTAATGAGGCCAATAAGCCGATTCAGACCGTCGCTCGCTTCATCGCTACTTCCAGCCGAGCTGAAAGCCTGTTGCAACAACAGGTGGATGAGACTTGCCTGGATAGACCCTGCTCCGAAGAGCTGGGCGGGAGTGCGCAGGCTTCCTCCCTTTCACGATGTCGCCATCGCTTATCTGCGCCAGGCCGCATGTTCGTTGAATCACTTATCCTGTTACGCAATAGCGCAACAGACTAAATCTGGAGCGGAAAGCGAGCTTCGAACTCGCGACTTCAACCGTGGCATGGTTGCGCTCTACCATCTGAGCTATTCCCGCTAATGGGCGAATCTCTCCGCCCGGCCACCACAAATCGTGATGGCTTTTTCAGCATTCCAAATTGTTAAAGAGCTTTACGAGCCGCTCGGCGGCAAGGGGGTTTTTAAAGCCCAAGAACGCAAAAACCCCGACAGTGCGTTCTATGCACCAACCGGGGTTCTTGTAGATCCTCGGGAGGTGCCTGGTTGTTCAGGTAACCTCCCGGAAATGTCCTGTGGAGGTTACGTCATGCCATTCCCTTTCCAGTTTTCGGGACGGTAATCAGTCATGGCTTGTTCAAGATTCCTTGAGTTCAAACCGGGCATGCCTAGCACGCTAAACGCACACGCACGGCTGGACGCGAGGCGACAAATGCCTGCGTGCAGTGCTGGTATGTGATGTGTGCGTAATGAAGTCATGGTTTTCTTGTAAATAAATCCGATTGCTGAGGCGGTACATTCCACCGCGTTTATCTCAATTGCGATGCATAATAGCTCACAACTCAGACATTGCAAGGATTAATTCCAAATTATTTGGATTTTGTTAAACTGGCAGCATGAAACAAAAACATTCTCGTGCCAAAAGCGGCACCTCAAATCGTAATCCCTTATACGTCAAGATCGGTAAACGCATCCGTCAGGCCCGCTTGATGGCCAAGGAGAGCAACAGCCGAACACTGAGCGAACGTCTCGGGTGGAGTGGTGGTCGAATCAACAACTTTGAAACCGGTGCCTCCACGCCAGGGGTTGAAGAGACACTGCAATTCAGCAAGGCGGTCGGTGCTGACCCATGCTGGATCACCTACGGCGTTGGATCACCCACGGCTTCTTCCCTGCAAAGCACCCGTTATCGCAACTTGATGTTGGTGATCAATGAAGCGGAATCGGCTGGTGAGCTTCTGGAATTACTGAAGGCTATGCAACTCTCAGTCGAGCAGTTAGAGAAGTATCGGGCCAATCCGTTCAAGACGATTTCCGACCGATTGGTCAGGCGTTGTGAAAAGCATCTGCAGAAACAGGAAGGCTGGCTCGATGAATCACATATCGAACACGGTTTCTGTGAGGCTCTCCCCGAGGATATGCGGGAACTGTTGACCGTCTATTCTAAGTTGCCTAAAGACGACCGCCAGAAACTTTATGCAATGAGTGAGCTACTTCTAGGCGATTAGGTGTAGGTGTGAGCAGACCTTATCTATATATTGGCTATCATCACGCGTGTTTTTCATCTTTTCGAACACCGGTCGCGATTTCATTACGGCCACCCCGGACAATCAGCTACCACCCCCAAAGGGGGCGGCAGCTGATTTTAATGCCTAAGCTCAACCTGCTCCCCACTCAAGTATTCATTCCAGGCCTCACCATGCTCGCACAGTAAAACCTGTATCAATTTATCGGGACTGATTCGGACAATGGGCTTGCCATCAGTACTGCTTCGCCCTCTGACTCGAACCTCCGTTGTGGGGTAGATACTCAGTTCAACGGGGAACTCTCTGTGCAGATAAATATGGCTATATTCCGTAATCCTGCTGTTCTTTTGTATGCATACTCGCTTTGTTTCGAAGGGCCAGTTCAGCTGGTTCAAACAGTCCTCCACTAGTTCGATGTGATCGACAAAAAGGTGTAGATCAATATCACTGCCTTTACGTACCCGCCCGGTGCTGACAGAACCGATTAATCTTGGGGTGAAGCTCGCCAGTGCTTCCATCATCTCCAGGGCGACAACTCTCATCTGAAAGAGCTGTTGCTGATTTTTGTCACCTTCGTGAAATCGAGCCAATAGCTGCAACTCATCGGCTATCTCCCCGTTGGATGGAAGATCTTTCGGCCGAAAGCGCATCCGCTTGCCCTGCCCTCGCCCGAGAAGCCGTTTGGCGGCCAGCTGTTTGGCATCGAGGTATTGGGTTACGCCCTCTTCGTACATAAGGCGGGCAGCCTCCTGCACCAGCAGGGTGCGCAACCGGGTATGTGTTCCATTGGATTTATTTTGTCTCATTGAATTACGGTTCTGAACCGTTTTTGGAGCGCAATTATTGCGCGTTGTCATCACCGGAGCAAACCCGCAGATATTCGCCGCATCCCACGACATAGTCATCATTGAGCCTGCTGCATAAAACTCTGTATTTTACT
>JBEVXT010000303.1:0-2525 GCA_040505955.1 Sedimenticola sp.
TTGAATAAATATCTATTTTAATTTATATTTTTAGAAGACGCGAAATTCTTGATTTCCGTCTTTCCAATATTGCAAAACACTGTCAAAAAGTGTACCATGTAATAATAAATAAATGCTATTTGTGCATATTAATGCCATATCTAAAGGTTGAAAGAATAAAATATACCCCCCAAAATCCATACTTATGTGCGGGCCCCCATCTTTAATGTTTAACATGTTCAACCCTAGTTTTTAAACAGTGTAGACCCAGATGAGCGGGCTTGTAATGAGTCGTGTCATCAGAACCTTCACTGTTTGCGAGAACGTTTCATATTTTATAATTACCCCTATTCTGATGAATGAAGTATCTGAAACTGGCCTGGACGAGCCCATGTCAACTATTGAAGGGTGAAACTGGCCTGGACGAGCCCATGTCAACTATTCAAGGGTGAAAGGGTTAATAAATGCCTAGAACATACGACCCTGGTGATCAGCAGAGGAGATGTTTTTGTTTTCAGTGCAGTAGCCCAACACGTATTTGCCGTCTGCAGATATCACAGACGAGATGCTTCTGCCGTCGTTGTAGGCAATCAAAACTAATTTGTCGTCTGGAGTTTCAATACCTAGAATGATTATTCAACTATCATCATATGCTCGTAAATATTAGCCCTTACAGCACTGGAAACAAAACGTATCGTCTGCTGGTGTGAAATAATTCTATTTTTTCATTCAAAAACAAGTTATGACGCCACAATATAATCGTCTCCGTTGGATATCGATTTGTAGCTACACCAGGGGCCGAGGTTATACAACAGTTTATCAATCTCACACTCAGACTAAAGAAACCTGATTTTTTTATCCTGAGCATACGCTCAGTATCAACCAATCAACATGCTCGAGTCTGAGTCTTTGAGCAAAGTCTTATAACCTCTGCCCCTTGTCTTTTTATCGGTCCCTTCGTCATGTTCGTTTAACTTATAAAGTATCTGCAAACGACCACTGTCATCTATCAAGCGTTTACTTGTTCGCGACTATGATGTATTTCCTGGCAACCCCAACCTATTGGCAACACCGCTAGTCTCTGAACTTACATACCAGAGCTCAGTGATGATTTATTCAATAGTCGTTACCTTTAAAATGGAAGCGAAAGTATACGGACCATGAAATTAGACGATAGTTCACGGAGATAAGACGAGAACATATTGTTCCACGGAGACCCACCTAGCATGTCACCGCCCCGCTTTCGATCACCAATTATTTTTCCTATATAGTTCAATATATTGATTTAAATCTGCAAAACAGAATCATCCCAATTTATCTGTGTAAAAGCATTTTTACGCAGAAAACCAAAATCTCCTTCATTGCTGTTTTGTCAGCAAATCAAATGCATCACCACTGACCCATACATAAACATGTTTATGCAGACAAATAAACATTCAAACATCCCGCCATTTCCTGTATCACGACAGCCGGTTATGTTGCCAAACCATGTTTATGTATACAAACAATATAAACATTCCTGCCATTTCATGTAAGCACGACAGTCGAGTATGTTGCCAAAACATGTTTATGCTTACAAATAAAATAATAATTTAAACAATCCACCATTTCCTATGTCACGGCAGCCAGGTATGTTGCCGAAACATGTTTATGCATACAAATCAAATAAACATTCAAAGAACTCGCCATTTCCTGCAGCACGGCAGCTGGGCATGGTTTGTAAATAGCAGCTCTCGTATCAGCTGTTTTGATACTGCATCCCGTGTTTACAACATCTGTTCCCGCAATCAACACCCCGCTAATGGGTGCGGTGGAGTACACTACTGCCTGTGGTTTCGTTTCATGTATAGATGCAGCGCCGCTGCGAAGATCTATATGTATCTCACTGGTATAAATAGAAATACAGCAATGCATTAATTTATAAGGCAACGAGCACTACATTGGCCGAATATTAAGTGTCTGATAACATATCCTTGTCGTATCCTGTATTGACATGATACGAATATCCAGGTCACAACGAATTCAAAATGACGTTGCATTGGTTGTACAACGTCATGTGACGTCAACGCATTACGTCAATGCACTGACGCCACGTAAACAATTCCTCATGCAACATTATGTTCGTTTCGATAAATATTGGGTATATCTGGCTGCTTTAATTACCTGATAAATAGAATACTAGTACCATGCTAGTGTCATTTGATATCAAGTTCATCAGGCTGGGCTCGGAAACGGTAGGAATTCCTCGGCAAGCCTCGGAATTCCTACGAGTTTCATAGCCTCGCCTGATAAACTTGATATCAAAAGTCACTAGCCTGGTATTCTCTATATACACTGCACAATCTTTAATAATAATTATACGCATATACTTACATTCACCTTTTCGTTTGCACCGATCCCGTATCGCAAGTCATATTATATTCGTCCTTTTGATTTCATTTTTCTTCAGATCATGAGTAAGAAATATAATGGTGTTTGGTGTTTCATTCGCATAATATATAGTTAGTAGACGCTCAAAAGCGTTAAAAGTGTCCTAATTTGAAAAG
>JBEVXT010000303.1:2535-3616 GCA_040505955.1 Sedimenticola sp.
TCTGATACAAATTATAAGACAAGAAGTGCGGCATTGCTAAGAGTTCAGCTGTCGACAATTCCGGTCTAATTCCGCGCTAGATCCCGTGCCCGACCCGGGACTCGAACCTCGAACCACTGGGCCAGTAGTCTAACGCCTTAACCTCTTGGCACATCTGTTAATAACATTCGTCATTTTAGTTTCATTTTAGTGAGATCATAGTACTAATATAATCCAATATTAATTGCGCTTGCTCAATGGCTCAAGAGCATGGCATTACGTTAAATAATATTCATTCTTTTGATATTTAATTATTGGTGATATCAAAACAGAACGTTCGTTACTTTCAGCTAGCGGCACCTTATACACAAAGCGGTTGCTGCTTAATAGGGATATTTTGTATAGAAACTGTACTCTTTGGACATGGAAACACTTGCTGTTGAAGACAGGTGATATTTGTTGTAGATGTAATTTAATTCCGCTTATGCTCTACACTTTTCGCCAACTTTTGACTCAATTTAAAAAAACGCCGCTTTTTACCGATTTTAGTTAAGAAATTATAAAGCGTTGCTATAAGGCTCGTTTATTCAGAATTGGGGTCAGTACTCTGGTGAATGTAATTGAACAATGGTATAAATGTCAGGACAAACGCGGATGGATGATAATCAGCTTGGGTAATAATTGGGTACAACCAGTTTAAGAGATAATAAAGAAAATTGCAAAATTGGATTAAGCCCTCCATCACGAAATTTCAATATTCTAATATATGTTGTTATTTGACATCAAGTAAAATGATCACGTCTACCGCATCGTCTTTTGAGAGAAGCAGAGATTATAATGACACGGTTATTGGAACCAGATACATATCTGTAGTTGATCCAACCGCGATACGACATTTCCTATGTGTTCCATGGCCGGGTTGAGGGAGTACGGTATTGCAGGTGTACCATGACTGGGATTGTACTTATGGAACTCAGCACAACAAACGATTGTCTCATTACAGTGGCATATTATATTAGCGTCAACAATGGTTAGAAAGGTGCACACACGTCACAGGTAACCTCGATGCTAATATATAGATACATACTACATGTAGTACTCT
>JBEVXT010000304.1:0-2468 GCA_040505955.1 Sedimenticola sp.
CGCCGGTATTTGGGCCCCGCTGTCGTCTGCCGACCCTGGACCTGCCAACCAGCCTTTTTCCCGGGACACCGCCGAGACGCCTCCGGACTTCATCATAATGTCTGTATTGTTCATGTACTTGTAATCACTATACATGTTTCTTTGTAAATAATCATATATATATATATTCAATCCTGTTTTCCAACTTTGTTCGGCCTGTAGCCTTAGTAGTTTGGCCCCCTGCTTCCTCCGCCACAGTACCATCGTCCAGTCCTGCGTGACATGGATGTTAAAGTTGCGTTCATCCTTTCCATACAGTCATTCAGTGTTTGAATTAAATTACTTAATTCTGAATCTGTGTTTGCTGTTGTATCAGTTTTGTTGCGCGGTTCTGTTTTTGTTTCAATGTGTGTACATAACCTTCATCAATATTGCTATGAGGTTTTGACGGAAATACTTGACTACCTTTTACAGCTTCGTATTCGATTGTTAATGAAATAGTCTGTTCAACAGTTTTGGGGTGATGAAATATGATATGTTCTCTTACATCAGAACTTCCTATTCCGTTTAAGAATTGTTCAAGAACATTTATTTCTCTGAATTGGTATGGCATATCAGGAAATGCTAGGCAGGCTATACGCCTAAGTGAATATGCGAACTCAGCCGGAGTCTCATTTTTATTTCTGTTTCGGACTCGACATTCACATCTATGAGCAACACCACGTTCCTGTGGGTCATACCTTTGTGATAAAATGTTTCTCAAGTTTTCATAGTTTTGTAACTCTATTGGGTTTAGGTCACTGAGTAACTTCTGAGCTTGACCTCTAAGTGACATGGCAAGTTGTTGCGCTTTTTCAGTCCCAGACCATTGATTCCACATCGCAACTTGTTCAAAGTGAACCAAATAATATTTCCATTCTATACTTTTCCCATCAAATTTGTCAGGTTCTTTCGCTTGTCTGATAGTTTTTGATGTTTGGTAAGGGAGCTCATTAACTGTTTGTGGTGTGTTATGAAGGCCTGTGTAAATACTAGCACATTGGTTTTGATTAAGTGACGTGTGACCTGTATGTTCTGGAATGCCTGCCATATGATGTTCAGTACAACTGGGACCGGTGGGTAATTGAACATGAACAGGTAGGACATTTGTGATCAGTGACTGACTGCAACTCTTGGATATGGGGTGATCATTGTCATGCACATTGCTGAGAGTTTCTGGTGGGCGTTCTGTATGTGTCTCTGATGTATTGTAAGTATACATATGTGATTTATTATTGCCTGCACCTCCAGTGCAAGTTGGTTGCCTGTTTGTGTCGACACATGAATTTTCCGATGTCTGCAGATGCGGAATATGTGTGCTTTGTTGTTTATGTGACTTCATAATGTTTTGTCAGATTTGTTATCTTTTCAATTTGCTCACTTCATTTCATTTCAGTGTCTGCCATGCTTTGTAGATCAGGGTTTTGTGGTGAAGTGACGTATATATCGTTGAGCACTATCATAACACACTGGAAAAAGTATCACCGGGCGTTAGTAAGGATTTTCTGTTGTGCACACAGCAAAGGTACATCACCATGTACCTTCAGAACCACAACAAGGACAGTGATGGTCAAACATATTTCTAGCAAACACAAAACAAATGACAGTAACTTTACTACAGAGATGACGGATAATGACAAGTATCGTGATCCAGGGCACACTAAATGCCCTAAGCGGGCATCCTCTATAAACGTGCTAGGACAGCAGGCAGCCCAAGACTCGTGCATTGAGGGAGGTCACACAAGCGATTCAACATGGATCTGATTACGTTTGTAGAGACGAGGTGGTGGCAGTTACAACAACACTCGGGGACATTTACAATACCAGAAGACTATTTCATTTAAACAGAAGAAAAAGTGATTGTATTATGCTTTATGTGATCAATACTTTTTTTTTTAAATACTTCTTGCTTAATTTGTTACATATTAGTTCCGTTTAGCAGTCTTCTAGCCTTAGTCAGATGGACGTCGTTTTCTATACAAATATTACACATGTTTGTGTAATAATTGTCTAGAAGGGGGGAGTGTATGGGGTTCTGCCCTTATGTCCAGCTTAATAACGCTCGAACTCTGTCTAAGGCGGCTAAATATGTATGACCAGTGCGTTTTCCAAAGGTTTACGGTTCATAGTAATCCTATAAAGTTTAAATATCATCTACGGACTCGGTTCATGATTATATTAACCATTTCATAGTTTAAATTAAGTACATTTTTTTTCTTGCGCAATAAAATATTATTAAACTAAACTAAGGGTTTTGCGCTTATGTCCAGCTGAACAATGTCAAAACTGTGATATTTCATTCCGTTTATTGTACGATCCAGTGCCGTCGTCAGATACTTTCAACATCATTTACGGCCACTGTTTGCTGGTTATTCTACTCTGTCATATTTAATAGGTTAACCAAGCAAATTGAGAACAATGATTAGAAGAATTGTAGCCACACCAAGAAA
>JBEVXT010000305.1:0-2501 GCA_040505955.1 Sedimenticola sp.
GGAGAGATGGAGTCACTGATATTAGAGAAAGAGAGTCTACCGTTAACTAAATAGTGGAGTAGCCCACAGTATCAACAGGCGGGTGCTTCTATAATGATCATTGGAGCTTGGCTCTTTGGATGATCCTAAAAACTGCAGTTGACCGCTCCATTCTGAGGCTAAGCTACTGATATGAGAGCCATTGATATCAATTCACGCTTTCACCTGCTGGGTGAACCACGCTACGGAGTGAATTGCACGCTTGCGGTGGCGCATGGCGGCGTTACAACTCCTTGCAATAGAACAACTATTACGCGTCGTTGTGCCTTGCCCTACACCACCGCAAACGCACACTTCACCCCGTCCAACTGCGGTTTCTAGGATGATACGGAACAGCATGAAAGTGATTGATAATAAAAATAGGGATAACTCTTTTCTCTTAAGATCACAGAAAGGCGTTCGTCAGCTGCGTGCAGCACTGTTTTTTCTACTGGCAACTCTCTATGCCGCATGTGCCTCTGCAGCAGGTATTACGCTCAATCTTGAAGGGGCGGGCATCAAAACGCTGATCACTGCAGTTTCAGAAGTCACGGGGAAAAATTTTATTATTGATCCTCGGGTAAAGGGCAAAGTGACCATTGTCTCCGGTCGACCAATGGATAGCGATGAACTCTACCAGGTCTTCCTCTCGATCCTCGATGTTCATGGCTATGCGGCGGTGGAGTCAGGCAATGTGGTGCGCATTATTCCCAATGCCGTGGTCAAGCAGACCGCTACCCCGGTGGCCAGTAGTAGTGATCCGGGAAAAGGGGATGAAGTGGTGACCCGGTTGATCGAACTTGAACATGTCTCTGCCACGGAATTGGTACCGCTGCTGAGGCCTCTGGTGCCTCAACAGGGACATTTGGCCGCCCACCCGACCAGTAATATGCTGGTAGTGACCGATCGTGCTCAGAATATCAGCCGCCTGATGACAATGATTCAGCGAATCGATACCGTCAGTGAGAGTGAGATAGAAGTGATTCAGTTGAAACATGCCTCGGCTCAGGAGGTGGTGCGGCTGGCTACCCAGTTAATCACCCCGACTTCAACCACCAAAGGGGCACCTCCCAGTCGAGATATCAAAGTGGTGGCCGATACCCGTAGCAATGCGGTTCTCTTGAGTGGGGAGTCTGCTGATCGTTTGCATTTTAGAACCCTCATCTCCCATCTCGATACCCCTTATGAGTCGTCTGGAGATACCCAGGTGATCTATCTTCATTACGCCAAAGCAACGGAGTTGGCAGCGGTGCTGCAGTCGGTAAGCAACACAGCTGGCAGGGGTGTGGATGGTGATACCGCGGCGGGTATTAACAACAATGTGAATATTCAGGCGGATGAGAGTTCCAATGCACTGATTATTACAGCACCACCAGAAAATATGAAGTCACTGAAAGAGGTGATACGCAGTCTGGATATCCGTCGTGCACAGGTGATGGTAGAGGTGATTATCGCCGAGGTCAGTGCTGACAAAACGGGTCGTTTAGGGATCAACTGGCAGACTAATCCGATGGAAACCAATGGGGCGGTTGTCGGCTCATCCCTAGCGGGCCAGGGACAGACTCTTGGTGGCTTCAAGAGTGCGGTCGGCAGCGCTGTCGCTCTGGGTACAGGCTTTAATTTTGGCTATCTTGTAGGGGGGTCGGTGCGGGCACTGCTGACGGCTTTGAGCACAGACGGCAATGCCAATGTTCTATCTACCCCAACGCTGGTTACCATGGATAATGAAGAGGCGACAATCACGGTGGCGGATAATGTCCCCTTTGTCACCGGACAATATACCAACGACAACAGTACCCCGGATAATCCTTTCCAAACAATAGAACGCAAGGATGTTGGCATAGTTCTCAGAGTTAGACCACAGATAAACGAAGGCGATGCCATTGTGTTGGATCTGAAGCAGGAGGTTTCATCTGTGGATACTAATACCACCGGGGCCGATCTGCGTACACTCCGACGTGAAATCTCAACCAAAGTGCTGGTAAATGACGGTGATATGTTGGTGCTGGGAGGGCTGATGAAGGACAGTTCCACGCAAAATGTCAATAAGGTACCTGCACTTGGTGATGTGCCGCTGTTTGGTAATCTGTTCAAGAGCAGAAGAGCGGAGAAGCATAAAACCAATCTGATTGTCTTTATACGACCAACTATTCTACGTACTAACGAGGATGGTTTGAAAGTATCATCAGGAAAATACTACAAGATACGTGGGGAGCAGGTTCAGCTTGAGCAGAAAGAGATGGAGTGGATGCTCAACGAGAAGGCCCGGATGCTGCCTGAAGAGCCGAGTGAGTGCTGTGAAGATAATAAGCCGGTTGAGGTGAAAAGTGATGCGGTAGTGACACCCGCCTCCCGTTTTTTAGATGATATGTTCCTCCACTCTGGATCATAACGCCTGAGGTGAAGTGGTAATGGGTATCAGTCCCAATGCAGTGCTGATTGGAAATGTTGAAGTAACCAGTCGGTTTATCGAACTTGAGAAC
>JBEVXT010000305.1:2601-10988 GCA_040505955.1 Sedimenticola sp.
CGCCTGAGGTGAAGTGGTAATGGGTATCAGTCCCAATGCAGTGCTGATTGGAAATGTTGAAGTAACCAGTCGGTTTATCGAACTTGAGAACCCTCCCGACTACCAGGAGAAGAAGACCTCTTTTGCCTTTTCCCAGCGTCATGGATTGGTGATCAGTGAACAGGGTCCGATGGGTGCAACCGTGTTGCATCGAGACGATACATCACTGCAGGCACTCTCTGAAATTCGTCGGCTGCTCGGGGTGGCGGTCAGATACCAGGAGATACCTGATGAGGATTTTGATCGGCTACTGACAACCACCTACGAAAATAGTGGTGACGGCAGTATGGCAATGATGGAGGGCGTCAACAGCGATCTTGATCTTAACCGTATAGTTCAGGATCTGAGTGAGCCTGAGGATCTGTTGGATAATGATGACGATGCTCCGATTATTCGCCTGATTAATGCCCTGCTGGCGGAAGCGATCAAAGAGGAAGCCTCAGATGTGCATATCGAGCCACTTGAAAATCGGCTGGTGGTGCGTTTTCGGGTAGATGGAGTGTTGCACAAGGTGCTGGAGCCTCAGCGTTCACTGACCCCCCTGATCACCTCCCGAATCAAGGTGATGGCAAAGCTCGATATTGCCGAGAAGCGGCTGCCACAGGATGGTCGTATCTCTCTCAAGCTAGCGGGACGCGCAGTGGATGTACGTGTCTCCACCATTCCCAATGCCCATGGAGAGCGGGTGGTGCTACGTCTTCTGGATAAGCAGGCAGGGCGCCTGTTTCTGGATAATATCGGCATGTCTCCTGCGGTACTGAGTGCCTATAAAGAGTCTATCAGCCGTCCCCACGGTATCGTGCTGGTGACCGGTCCCACCGGTTCAGGAAAGACTACAAGCCTCTACGCTTCTCTGGCGGAGTTGAACTCCACCAGCCGTAATATTATGACGGTGGAAGATCCCATTGAATATTATCTTGACGGGGTGGGGCAGACCCAGGTCAACCCCAAAGTGGATATGACCTTTTCGCGGGGGCTGCGGGCTATTTTGCGACAGGATCCCGATGTGGTGATGGTGGGGGAGATCCGTGATCTGGAGACAGCGCAGATTGCGATTCAGGCGAGCCTTACCGGTCATCTGGTATTTTCAACCCTTCACACCAATACCGCAGTGGGTGCGGTAACACGAATGCGTGACATGGGGGTGGAGCCCTTCCTGCTCTCTTCCAGTCTGCTGGCAGTAGTGGCTCAGCGCCTTGTACGCACGCTCTGTTCTCACTGTAAACAGCCCCACGAAGCGACGGCTTCTGAGTGTAAACAGTTGGGTATGGGTGGAGATAATCGACCGATGATCTATGGGCCAAAGGGGTGTGAGCGGTGTAAAAATAGTGGTTATATGGGGCGTATGGGGATCTACGAATTGATGTTGGTGGATGACTCACTGCGCAAACAGATACACGATGGTGCCGGTGAGCAGGAGATGCAGCGCTGGATGCGTTCCAAGATGCCGGGTATCAGGCAGGATGGGGTGACGCGTGTACTCAATGGCGACACCTCCCTGGAGGAGGTGGTGCGGGTGACACAGGCGGATTGATATGGGAGCCTATGAATATGTTGCTCTCAACCAAGGGGGGCGTAAACAGAAAGGGCTGATAGAGGGGGATACTCCGCGTCAGGTGCGCAGCCGTCTAAGAGCACAAAATCTATCACCGCTTACGGTGACGGAAGTGACCACGAAAGAGGGACGGGGCAGAGAAAATAGTATCGCCCCCTCTCTTTTTCAGCCCTCGCTCAATAGCAATGAGTTAGCACTGACAACACGACAGTTGGCGACCCTCTGCCGCTCGGGGATGACCATTGAGTCTGCTCTCAATATCATCAGTAAGCAGACGGAAAAGGCAAAGATTAGCCGTATTTTGATGGCAGTCAGGGCACGCGTGCTTGAGGGACACTCCCTCGCTTCCGGTCTGGCTGAATTTCCTCATAGCTTTTCATCCCTCTACTGTTCAACGGTGGGGGCCGGGGAGAAGTCGGGGCACCTTGATGGTGTGCTTGAACGCCTGGCGGACTATACAGAGCAGAGCCGGGTGATGCGTCAGAAGATCCAGTTGGCGCTGTTCTATCCTGCGCTGTTGACCCTGATGGCGATACTGGTGACGGTTGCCCTGATGGTCTACGTGGTTCCTCAGGTAGTACAGGTTTTCAACGATATAGGGCAGGAGCTGCCGGCACTCACCATTGGATTGATTGCCCTCAGTGATTTTCTCAGGGAGCAGGGGCTGCTGTTGCTGCTGTTGCTGTTGTTGCTTGGGGTGGCAGCTAAACTGCTGCTGCGTCTGCCGATTCCACTGTTCCTTTTTCACCGTTTTGTTTTGCGACTGCCGGTGGTTGGCCGGTTGGTTAGGGGCACAGGTACCGCCCTGTTTACCCGTACCTTCAGTATTCTCTCCTCCAGTGGTGTCGATGTTCTTGAGTCAATGCGACTATCCGCCGAAGTGATCGCCAATCAGCCGATGCGTCAGGCCGTTGTTGAGGCTGCTGGTAAAGTCCGTGAAGGGGGAGGTTTGGCTGCGGCTTTGGAGAGTGATGGTTATTTTCCACCGATGGCGCTGTCACTGATCGCCAGTGGTGAGCTGAGTGGTAATCTTGATGAGATGCTGGCAAGAGCGGCCGATAACCAGGAGCAAGAGGTAACCTCCATTATCGCTACCGTTATGGGGCTGTTTGAACCTATCTTAATTATGCTTATGGGAGGCTTGGTATTGACGATTGTACTGGCGATACTTCTGCCGATCTTCGATCTTAATCAACTTGTGCAATAGGCGATCTCTTTTTAGAAGTGGCTGGCAAAGGGAGGTACTCCAGGTGGGTGCTGATCCTCTGGTTGGCTCTGGCGATACGGTTCCAGTCATTGGCGGTTAAGGTTGGATCGATCGCCGGGTAGGGGGTTATCGGTGAGGCAAGCCCTGCGGTCTCCAGTACTACGGTGATTTTCTGATCACTGAGTTCATTGATCAGGTTGCTAAAGGTGATGGATTGAAAAGCTCCCTCCTGTTCAGCAATCAAGGGATCAGATTCACTGAACAGGCACTCACCTAAGGGCTGTGAGTCATCACCGAGTGATAAGTCACCATCATCACCTCTGTACAGACAGAATCGGGCAAGGTGTGATGTTAGATGTACCTTCCCCTCGAACTTACTCTTCTCCAGTTGCTCAAGGAGCCTGCGCAGCCAGGGAAGTCGTTGATCGCTGAAAGCGTACTCACCATAATCAAAGTGAACAGGTAGAATCTTCGGTAGCGTAAACGCTGGTTTTTCCTGTTTGACGACAGGGGGAAGGGGAGTGGGCAAAGCAGGGAATATGAGGCGAGGTTTGGTGAGAGAACTGTTCGGGGGCACTCTGTATCGGGTATGTAGCGCCATATTCTGCTGTTCCATCTTCTGTAGCTGTGAAATCAGTGTTAGTCGTTGTTGCCGGGCGCTCTCTATTTCCTGATAAAACAAGATTGAGACGACTGATAGTGAAGCAATAAAACCAACGAATAGCCGTGTGACGGTGCCGTTGCCGCCTGCGGGTCTCACTCTCGCCACTATCTCACTGTTTTGTCTCTCAATACGCTGAAGCTTCTCAGACAGTGATTTTTCACAGCCAGCCAAGACACTTTCATGGTGCCTGAGAATAAAATCAATCTGCTTGGTTTGATGACCTTGGGTCGAGGTATTGGCGGCAGGCTTGATGGCATCACTGGCCAGCAGGTCAAGGTTGGGAGATAGCTGCTCAGAGAGCTCATATGCATTTTCTGCTGCATCATCTGTCTCATAACCCTCACTCGTCACTGTTGCAAACCCCTCTGCCGTTGCCGGACGGCTCTCCATGCCGGGTAGAAGATTGAGGTTGGCGAGAATGGTACGGAGCTCATCATACTCCATCGTTTTTGGCAGCACGCCAATAGCACCAAGTGCCCGTGCCTGGCCAATATGCAGACCCCCTTCCTGTGATGTGTACATCATCACAGGAATCAGCGCGGTGGCTGGATTGCTCTTTATCGCTTTTAGCGCCTGTAGACCGTCCATTCCAGGCATCTGATAGTCCATGAAGATCGCTTTTGGTCGGTTGTCACAGAGGTAGTCGATTGCCTCCCCGGCTGAACGAACGGTATCAACTTCCAATCCCTGCTCAAACAGCTTTTTGCTCAAAAGCGCTCGTGCTGTGGGTGAGTCATCCACAATCAGTAAACGGTTAAAATCATCAGCTCTAAGCATGTGCACGATCCTGACTTTTTATTATCGGCATTAAATAACAGGAGAGAGAATATCAAGGTGTGCATAACATTTTATTCTATGAGTTCTCAAAAAATGATTATTCCTTAATATCTACGTTGGAGGGAGTGCCTGAACTGGTCACGAACGTCTGCGGCACTTATTCAGAGAGTCCATAAGCAATGCCGGAAACAAATGTGTCAAAGTGTAAAGCAGATCACACTACTCTATGGGCGGTTTCGGCGTGATAGATTAAACTGTAATTCTGTAACCAATAGATCTCTTCTCCCGACTATCTGCACACTAGCTATTTTCTCGGGAGGGTAAGATCGCCATGGAGCGAGAATGACGGTTAGTCAATTGGATTTTACTGATTTTGGGTTTGAGGCGAATCCCTTCGCCATGACCCCCGATCCACGCTACCTTTTTCTAAGCACCATGCACGAAGAGGGTTTAGCACATCTTCTCTACGGTACCGGTCCCAATGGGGGCTTTGTACAGTTGACAGGAGAGGTAGGTATAGGAAAAACGCTACTTATACGTACACTACTTGCTCAGAGAATGGTTGGTGTTAATACTGCTTATATCTACAATCCAAGAATCAGTCGGCATGAGTTTCTTGCGGCCATCTGTGATGAGCTCTCGGTTACCTATGAAAGACCGGTACGCTCATCAAAGCAGCTCATTGATCGATTGGTTCGTCATCTATTGAAGACCCATGGAAAAGGGGGGCGTACTGTGCTGATTGTCGATGAAGCACAGAACCTGCGACCAAGTGTACTGGAGACGGTGCGGCTACTGACTAATCTGGAAACATCCCGACATAAACTGCTGCGGATTATCCTTGTCGGACAACCTGAGCTTAATCAGCTATTAAAGCGTAGGGAACTACGTCAGGTAGCACAAAGAATCACAGCCCGCTATCATCTTGTACCACTTGGGTGTCACGAAACAGCAGCCTATGTTCGTCACAGAATGCGTGTAGCCGACATGTCGGAAGATATTTTCAAGCCCTCCACTTTATGGCTTGTTTATCTCCTCTCCCGTGGCATTCCCCGCCTGATAAACTCCCTTTGTGAGCGGGCATTGCTGGGCCTCTATGTTACGGGTGAGAATAGGATTGGCTTGCAGTTGATGTGGAAAGCTGCGAGGGAGGTTAACTATCCAGGTAGCTTTCCTGGAAAGCGGTTGATGCAGGGGGTATTTGCCTCTCTGTTGTTGACCGGTGCTTCCGCATTGGGTCTTTTTGCACTGCAAAATGATCATCTCTCTTCGAACAGTGAAGATACTGCACCTACTCTATCCTTGACAACGTTGAAAGCAGATAAGATAGATAAGGTGGAGAGAGATGCAGGTTACCCTGAGCTGTTGTTGAAGCAGGCTTTTGAAACCACTGATGATCAATTAGGGGCGGGGTGATGGAAGCGTGTCGATAATTCTACAGGCATTAAGAAAAGTTGAACATCAACATGCTCTTGAACGCGGATCACTTGTTCCTGATGTGTATACCTCTGTGGGTATGGAGAGTAGATTTAATTGGAAAATGGGAACGCTTGCTGTTGTGGTGAGTGCAGCTATGCTCTCTCTTGGTCTGGTCATTGGTCGGCAAGCTAATCCAGTAGTTCAAGAAATTACTGATATCGAAACTACTGTCGCAGCAGCAAACACCCAAGGGCTGGAGTCTATCTCAAAAATAGTAAGAGATCGCCCTGCAGGAAATAGTGAGAATAGTGAAGTTGTGGAAGATGGTTTGGTAACAGAGGATAAATACGTCTCCACTCAAACAGTGGTGGTGGAGACAGAAGAGCCAGTGGTACAGCCAGCGGTCTACTTTAGTCAGTTGCCACCAGAACTCAAGCAGGATATGGCCGACCTTAAAGTCGATGTGCACTACTACCAAAATGAGCCGGAACAACGGTTTGTGATGATCAATCAACTCCGCTATACAGAGGGTGAACAGCTTGGTGATGGGCTGTTATTGATAGAAATTGTCAAAGAGGGTGTTGTCATGGAGTATATGAACAGGCGCTTTATTCTGTCACGAATATAATTCTTATGTGCTGTTTCTCACATCACGAAAGCCTCATCTCAATCGACTCCGTATAGAGTCTACTTCCCCAAAGAAGAGTATCAGTGTACACCCCCCCCATGAGCGGACTCCCGGACAGGCTCCCTGGATGGAAGAGGGCTGTTTTTCAAAAAAGCGTGCTGGTTGTTGACAGGTGAGGCGTTTGAGAGTGAAGATGAACTCACGAATGGAACCGGTGAAGGAGAAAAAAAGGCACAGGTTTCAGGAGCGGGTAGGGGGCGATGTAGCGTCGTTCTCTTTGCTTGGTAAAAGCAAACGCTTATCCCTTTCTCTTCTCTTAGCAAAAGCAAACCCCTATCCCTCAGAGGCGCTGTCGACTAAGGTTGTGGCGAAAATAGTATGGCAATCAAATTAGAATGCGACATTATTAACCGTGACGTTTATGACCGCGCGGTCGAACGTTTCAAGCAGTCCGGCATCAAGCTGCCTCAGATTTCCCAACTGGCCGATCCGATTGCATCGCGTGGCGAGATCGAAGCCTATGTGCAATCAGCCGACCCCGATGCGCCGGATGCAAGAAACCTGTTTCGTGTTCACTGGCATAATGGAGCAGATCGAAAAAGCCTGGACGATGTACCAGGGCATATCGTATTGCCCTCGGAGTTGACAGGAGTCGATGCGAAAATCGTCATCGCCCTTGGGAACCGTTTTCCGATGATCCGCGCGCACAAAGTCCTGGCTGCTTACGGCTGCCTTGTCCCAAGATTGATCACCGGCCAGTTTGACCCTACGCACCACCGCGCCGTCTGGCCGTCAACAGGTAACTACTGTCGTGGTGGTGTCGCCATTTCGCGCATTCTTGGCTGCCGTAGTGTTGCAGTGCTACCCGAAGGCATGAGCCGAGAAAGATTCGAATGGTTGGAAAGCTGGGTTACCGATCAAAGCGACATTGTGCGAACCTATGGAACCGAAAGCAATGTTAAGGAGATCTACGACGCCTGTCATAAAATGGCTAAAGACAAGGAAAACGTAATTCTTAACCAGTTCAGTGAATTCGGGAATTACGTTGCTCACCGTGCGGTTACCGGGCCGGCTCTGGAACGTATCTTCAACGCGGTCAATGCAGAGGGTACTTTGACTGCGCGAGCATATGTTGCCGCCTCAGGCTCCGGTGGAACGCTGGCGGCCGGTGATCATCTGAAAGAACAGCTAGGAGCAAAAATTTGTGCTGCCGAGGCCGTTGAATGTCCAACGTTACTCAACAACGGTTACGGTGATCACAATATCCAGGGTATCGGAGATAAACACGTTCCGTTTATTCACAATGCACTCAACACGGATTATGTGGTCGCTATTTCCGACAAGGCATCTGATGCTTTGAATCTGCTGTTTAATACAACAATCGGGAAGAGCTATCTAGGCAAGAGAACCGGTATTGACCAAGCGCTACTAGCTGAACTGGGGAACCTCGGTTTGTCATCAATTGCGAATGTTTTGGCTGCGATCAAGATGGCCAAGTACATGGGGCTTGGCACCAATGATGTGGTGCTGACTGTGGCAACAGATGGCGCCGAAATGTATGGTACAGAGATCAACAAGGTAGAGACCGCTGCCTTTAACGGCAAATTTGATGAATTGGCGGCCGCCGAAGTTTATGGTCGATACCTGTTGGGGACAACAACCGATAACATGCAGGAGATGAGCCTGCGCGACCGTGAAAGAGTCTTTAATCTGGGATATTACACCTGGGTTGAACAACAAGGCGTATCATTAAGTGACTTCGACGCCCGGCGTGATCCCGGTTTTTGGAACGAGCTAATGGATGTGGTACCGGCCTGGGATCAGATGATCAGCAACTTCAACAACGCGGCAAATACCTAACCCGGAGAATCGCACAATACTCCTGATGGCGATTGCGCTGAAGGTGGTAGGGGAATTTACAGTTTCTTGCCGCAATCGACTCCGACCCCGTACACTAAAATAGTGCTGCAGCAATTTCAGCTGCCATGACACACCCTTTTGTCTGATCATGTTTGACCTCGATCACTATAAGCAGATCAATGATTGGCTTGGACATGATGTAGGGGATCAGGTACTGCAGACGGTATCAGAACGTATC
>JBEVXT010000306.1:0-10498 GCA_040505955.1 Sedimenticola sp.
TTTCCCCCCCCCCTCCCCCATACAGGATAAATACGGGATTCGATCCCGTTGACCCGTCTGTATATGACCTTAGCTGTTGAACGGACGTAAAACCCCACTCAAATCAAATCAAATCTACATTAAAGAGTCTACCATTGATCGTATGTCCGTGTGTCTGTCTGTTTATTTATTGACGGTTTTGTAAGAGTTTCTCAAATAATATCTTCGTATTTTACACATGTACATGTATTCCTTGGGTAACTATACGTCCGTCCGTCCATTATTTTTTTAGCTAACATGAGCACAGCTCGGTGTGAGCTATTAGGATCGCATGCCTTTGTCGTCCGTCGTCTGTCCGTCCTCAATTGCCTTGTAAGCAGAATAGAGGCCGCATTTTTTTTATCCAATCTTAATGAAACTTGGTCAGAATGTTTGCCTCGATGAAATCTCGGTAAAGTTCGAAACTGGGTCACCTAGGGTCAAATCATACAACAACCTTGAACATGTTGTAAGCACGTTGGAAGCCATATGTTTCACCCAATCTGAATGAAACTTGTTCACAATGTTTGACTTGATGAACTCTCGTGTCAAGTTCGAAACTGGGTCACCTCGGGTGGAAAAGTAAGTCACTAGGTCGAATCATACACCAACCTTGTTAGCACAGTAGAAGCCATATTTTTCACCAGATCTGAATGAAACTTGGTCACAATGTTGCCTTGATGATATCTCGGTCCAGTTCGAAACTGGGTCACCTCGGGTCAAAAAGTTAATTATGTCAAATCATAGAAAAACCTTGTTAGTACATTAGAAGCCATATTAAGGTGAGCGATATAGGGCCATATTGGCCCTCTTGTTACAACTTGTTATGCCCCCCCCCCCGTCTCGAAGAGCCGGTGGCATATAGTGTTTGGACCACCCGTGCGTCCGTGTGCCCGTCACGGTTAAGAAGTCTGTAAGAGTTTCGCATAGTCGGCCTTAGGCTGCCACAGAGGTATACCTGGTCCGATAAGCCACATTTCTTGTTGTAAGAGTTTCTCAAATCACCAATAATTTATGTTTCCATTTATTTAATGCCTGTCCGTTTATTGAAGTCTGTCTTTATACTGAGTAAGTAGAAAATGGCACTGTTAGTAACATTAATTTTGCAATGTAATAAAGTGACGTATCCTTTATGTTTTTGTGTATAGTGTTGGCCATAAAATAATCATCAAGAGATGCTTCAAGAAAGACGTATATTCCGCAATAAACAGGAGACTAACTGTTAGCAGATCAAGCCTGTATTCTTGGCTCACCTGATCAGGCTGTCTGAATTATATGCCTATGGTCAGACCGGCTGCCAAATAAATGTGGGAATTGTACTTGCTCGTTTGTTTATACGTCCGTTCAACAGCGAGGTCATATTCATACGGGTCAACGGGATCGCATCCCGTATTTATCCTGTATGGACGGCGGGGGGGGGGGAATCCTGAGATCAAAACTGAATATTTACAATAAGAAATATATATATATATATTCAGCCCTGAAATCAGGATATCCTGATCTGGTACCAGGTCCTGACTGCACCAGGGTCACTTGGTCCCTCCCTTAAGAGTAATAAGAATACCACCAATCTTCTACTCGTATAAGGGGTATAATCAGATCCAACGATCGCGTAGAAGAAGCCAAATATGTAGACGAGGGCCAAACCAGGTATGCCAGCGTTCATATAAGGATGAACACCATCGTTAATTACGCATTACCCTCCCAACCTCCACGTACTTGTTCTACGGACATATTTTCTAGTTTATTGAATCATTCTAATCGAAAGATAAAATTTCTATATCTGAGGGAATTCTGACAGCATCACTGATTAACTTCACGCTGTGCCTGCGTTGTCCAAGGTTGATACATCTCTCTAGGAACGTCTGTCATTATTATATTTATGACTGTGGAAGCGGCTCTTGCTCGCGACATAACGAGATCAAATGTGTTCATAGACAAACATTATCTTCCGTGTGAACGTATAAACTAGGTGTGAAATAAATTTATTCGTCCACCAGGCCTGACCGCCCGCATTAATTCCACGTGACGCGAACACATTTCGTTCTGACGCTAACATTACGATAACGTTAACATCTGTGTGACCTGTATTGACCAACATTGGAAGCCAAACTGTAGTCTACATGGTTCGTATAAATAAATCCATTGAATTCCTGATTGTATTATTTTTCTTTCAACAATTTCCGTGAAAATAATACGTCCTGTAAAATGTGTATTTTTTAAAGAAACTAGAAAATGTGTTCGTAGAACATGGATGCCCCACCCGAGGCCTTGGTTATAAAAGTTTAAACTATAAGCAATTCTCAAAATGTTAAGTTTAAGGTGGGCGGGACGGACGGAGGATACTCTAAAATGCCCCTCCTCTCCCGTGGTACATGGGGCATAATGTCGCCTGATACATATACATGTACATGTATTTAAAGTTTATGTTAGAAGCATCATACATGATTCCCAAACACATTTTAAATAGCGGACAGTGCAGGCGCTGATCAGACAGGGTCTACACTTGACGCAAACTCAATAAGCCCTTTTTGCCATCGCGGGACACATATAATACTAATTGTACTGTGTCCCAAAATTAGAAACTCTTACAAAAGAAGGTCCGCTGTGCTGAAACTTACAGACACTACGCATGTAAAAATATAACAAAAGATTAGCGCAGGGGTGTCTGTATAACCAGATGTGCGGAGAGCTTATACCTCGCCCGCACAATACAGTCTGTACAGGTAGCAATCAGGAACCAGGTTTCGCCTCGAGATAAGACAAAATGGGGACCGCTGTGCAGACACTGGTATATACAAAACAAGAAATGAATAAGTGCAGGCGTGTCTGTATTACACAAGCAAAACATATAAATAAAGATAGAATATGGACTGAACAGACCCACTAGGGAGCCAAATGCCCAGCCCCAAGCCGCGACAAAATGGGCCACTCTGTCTGCTATAGACATATAATCCAAATCAGTTCCACCCCTACTAACAAAACAATTATGTGCATGTATAAATATATGTCTTAGTATAGTTAGATGCCGCCTCCCGGCAAACAACAAAAGAAGACGAAAAAACTGCATGAAAATGCACAAAAACCCAATTATAACTCGGCCACGACGGGCCATTTAAGGAAGGGGTGATTGGTTCTACCCAGTTACCCCGGGCAGTACTGGTTCAATCCGGGAAAACGCCCATGTTGAAAAATCGGCCACGACGGGCCATTTAAGGAAGGGATGATTGGTTCTACCCAGTTACCCCGGGCAGTACCGGTCCTCTCCGGGAATACGCCCAGTAAATCCTGGCGCAAGCCAGGCGACATGCAAGGTCTTAGAGCCAATTGCCGTCGATAAATTGACGAAACAAACAAACAATTCTAACATAGTAAAAGCTGGATTGTGGCGGAACGCATGTAGCCAGCCCCTAATGACGTGTTGTCAAATACGTTAACGCAAATCCGGACACACGCGTGCATGTACGGACGCACGTACGCACATACACACGTCAATGCGCAGATTATGCGGTCGCCACAATGATATATTTGGATGCATGAAAATCCCATGTTTTTCAGGCCGCCGGCTGAGAAAAATGGACATAGACCGATCATCATTTAACTCGAGCATTAGGGGCGAATCATTTTCCTAACAACAGTATTAAACGCTTCTTTAGTAATGAAAATGCGAACTGTGTATGGCCTGACCTAATATAAGGTTACTATTGTCTCCAACTTCGTAACACATTTTCTCAGCTAGCGGTCCATACGGCGGTGATAATACACGAACAACACGCAACTGCTTTCGCTTGTATCCACATGTGTAAGACACTATACTAGTATACTGAGTGTTTGTTTGATTTAATGGGGTTTTACGTCCATTCAACAGCAAGGTATACACAGACGGGTCAACGGGGTCGAATCCCGTATTTAGCCTGTATGGACGGGGTGGGGGGGGGGGGGAGATCCCAAAATCTCAATATTTACAATAATACATATTCAGCCCTGAAATTAGAATATCTTGATCTGGTACCATTTCCATGCCGCACCACATTCACTTGGCTCCTCCCCTAAGTGTAACATGATTAGCACTAATAGTGTTACTCGTATAAGGGGTATAACCGGATTCAAAAAGGATCCATTACGCGGAGCTAAATCTGTTTCATCACAGACTGCAAAACAGTTGGAACTTAATATGAATAGGACTTTGTACAAACGTCTGTGACTGGACTAACATACATTTGTACGTAGATAAACCAATGTTAGCTGCGACATGTATGTGCTACCAGCATAGACATTATGCTAGGCATTGTACATGTTTATGCATAGGAATATGTTCACCAATCAACTTCAGCATATCCCATCACAGTTATTCATCAAGCAATTATCGTCAAAAACTATATAAAAACATATATATTTTAAACCCTTACTATGCCGAAGGAAATGATTCTCGTGTGCTAGCAAAATATGTTTCATTGCGAAATGTGATAAGTACAAAATCAGCAGACGACAATTTTCGTATGCAGCATTCCAAGGGTTAATGTACAAATACAACTATTAAAATTAAAACAAAGTTTCACGAAAGGCTGTTATTATGAAATTCATCAGGAATATTTTATTTTTATTTCTCTATCATCACGTAGGATGTACATGCATTCAGACTGGTACCAATGTACATGGGTTTGGTTTGGACCATTTTCAACGCACGGTACAACAATGAAATGGTTAGATTTTAGCAACTTTAGTTTTAACGTGTTTTACGGTCGTGTGGCAAGTATATAAATATATATATATATTTTCTTCCAAGTTTGAACACTGACAGTCGTCCAAAGGATGAGATCATTAAGAAATAAAATAATATATTTAGCTGCCCCTTTAAAAGTTAAAACCACGTGGATTGAGTACCCATACAGGAACTTTCTTTTTTATATAATAAGTTTACAACTGTAGATATACCCATAATATGCGGGTGTGCATTTTTTTTTAATATTGTACATATAGATCTATATGAATAATTTTACACACAAACTCTGGGGATGACTCCTACTTTAATGTCTTTAATTTTCGTTTTATAGAATAACATGACAGTGTGTATACAGCATTTAAAAACGTGAAGAGCATTAAATTTGGACTCAGTCCCACTTTTTATGTAAAATTATATTACAAAGAAACGTAAACTATATCTAGTCTCTAACAGATTAATTAATTTTAAGTCGCAATTTGAATGGACACAAAGTAGTGGTCAGTGCGGCTTATCATGCTTAGAGTACCAATTACGAGCAATGCCATGCTGTTTCGTCACACGCAATTAATCCACTAGGCGCGAGTTAGCGCCTACTTAATTAACAAAAACTACCTATTGCAGCGAGCCTCTCAAAAACTCATTAGGGAGGTACCGGATGATACCAGCCTTTCTTAGACAGGCACCGGGTTTCAGGGGTCGCCCCTTTGTTCAGCCCCTTTTTCTTGTGGCTAGACACACTTTCTAAAACTTGACTATAAACAAATCCTGCTGGACAACTAATTTATTGCGATCATGGTTTGTATCAGGTATAATTGCAGACAATGTATGGCCAGGGCCCGTGCTTATCAACATTTCTGAGACCGTTCTCAAGTTTCAGACTCGAAATCGCGAAGTTTGATTGGTCGAGCCTGAGCTGTGCATGATTTCGAGAACGGAGTGCGTTCTCAGTCTCAGAAAGTTTTATAAGCACAGGCCCAGAATACTAAATGGAGCTCAGTCTCACAAAACTAGGAGTACACTTATACATTTATGTTGTCAATGATAGGTTATTGTCTCTCTGATTTCAAATACATGTACACAAATTGAGTTAATGCCCAATTGTTTTATAACCGTTGGCAAGATGAACGTAAGCAGTATTCTATTATTTTCCGACTACACAGGGAAAAATCACCAAAATACGTGTCAATACGCAACCGCGTATCATTGTCCAAAACGCTAAAATACGAATGTCGTATTGATTTACAAACCGTACCAATACACCACTGCGTATTGGCGGTGTATTGATCACCAAAATGCCGACAATACGAGTGCGTATTGATGATGTGTGTATTCCAAATTTCCACCAATACGGACGCATATCGATATTGTATTTATAACAAGATATTGTTAATACGGATGTGTATTGATGTTGTAGATTATATCAAATATCAACGATACGAAACGTGTATATATAAAAAGTTCGCGAAAATATGAATGCCGTATTTCTCTACTATGAATTGCTGCATGTATCTATCTACTGGTGCACTATATTTATTCTTTTCATCATTTACATCATTTACCTTATATGGCACACATTAAATTGTCATGATTATAACGTATACAACGGATAATATTGTACTGTTGTAAAGCAAGTTGTAAAACGATTTTTTTTTGCATAATATTTTATTTACTTCTCCATATGTTCACATTACAGGCGTGTGACTCGCATGATTGTAATGGCATATTGCATATACTGCCATAAAACTTTCAAACACAGGTCCGACAGGATGCGGGTAATAATTCATTTAAATGGACACCGCGTTTATAAGAAATATTAGTTTGGTCCGAAAAAGTTATGTAGCCAACTTGTAACCATTAACCCTTTCAACCCGACAAACCTATAAACAGTAATTGCAAATACTGTAGATCCAGATGAGGCGGCTCGCAACGAGCCGTCTCATCAAGAGCTGCAGTATTTGTTACTATTGTTTCAAATTTTGTAAAAAAACACCCTTATATGAATAATGGAACAGTCCAATAATAAGCATGGAACAGTCAATGTGAGATAGTCAGGGTTGAAAGGGTTAAGAGGTTACATTTTAATTAAGACAAATCTAATCAAGGGAAAATCATAATTATCAGTTGTCGAGCAACAATACATATCTGAAACCGACAAGCCCAAGCAAGTATATACCCAGACTAGCAGTAACGCATGTACACCGTTCGCCATTTGGTGAATGAACCTTGACCCCCATTTCAACATAATGCCAGTTTATCCCTCTGACGGTTAATGCAATTTGATTGGTATTTATGACCCCGCAATTCCCACGGCAGTGGCAGGTGGACCCTCGTTATTGGCTATTAAATAACAGTCAACCCATTGAGATGGTGCCAACAGTCCACCAATTCTCCCTGGAGGATTATATAACCCTGAACCTACCAAAATACGAACGATCTCTATTGGCCCAACTACATTGTGGAATTATACCATTATGAGTAGAGACTGGGCGCTATATTGACTTATATTTCCTTAATATAAAATCAATTTTCATTCTTCTGGGCCCGTGCTTATAAACATTTCTGAGACCGTTCTCAAGTCTCAGACTCGAACTCACGAAGTTTGATTGGTCGAGCCTGAGCTGTGCGCAGGGTCGGTCAATCAAACTGTGTGATTTCGAGTACGGAGTGCGTTCTCAGTCTCAGAAAGTTTTATAAGCACAGACCCATATTACTTTGTGATAACTGATGTCGAAGTAGCATTAGCAGATAACAAAACTGATCAAATATTTTCTAAATGCAATACCTCTTGTAATGATTGGCCGAGCCTAAGCTGTGTTCAGGTACAGACAATTATGCTCCTGTATATCAAATTTACAAATGGAGTTAATGCCCGACTGTTTTGTAACCGCTGGCAAGATTAATGCACGCGGTGCTGTGCACGTACTGAGAATACATGTCATTTCACAAGTCTTTCTCACTTTCCATAATCAGTTATTTTTTCATATGGCACACTCACTTTGAAAAAACACGTGCGTAATTATCGCCGTAAATGGTTTCGGCGAATTGCCACAGTTTAAGCAAATGAGGTCGAAAGTTGACTATGTAGAACCGGCAAAAACGACACACAATGCGTACACTACCCGATTGTGCTGATTTTGCTGACAACCATGTTTGCGCTATTCTGAAGGATCATGCATGTTCGTTAGTATAATACCAAATTGCATGCTCGAAATGTAATAATCATCTTTATTGGTAGAGTGTGAACTGGGCTCAATTCGAGTAGACGTTCACTTACTATTACCAAAAGATATATTAAAGGCCAGGATTGGTTCTACATGGAACTAAAGTCTCTACTGCCCCTCACAGTGCTAAATTGTTGATACAATCTCTCATACTGACAGATTTAATGGCCCATCATGTGCCATAGTCCAACTTGGCTACCTGGATGTAACACCATATGGAATCACAGTTGTGGTTGTTTGACCAATGTATTTGCAGAAGAAATATGTATGGCTTCTACTTAGCAGTAGAAACAAAAATGGGATGGTATAAATACTAATCTGATCTGTATTGATGATCATACACATTCTTTTCATGAGCAATGTATCCATTGATTCAGTGTAATTCTATAAATACCCTGATTGACTTGAGTTCCATAAATTAGACAAACCATGTAATTTATGCATAACAGCATCTGGGGCGGCGGGTGGGGTGGGGGTGTGGGGGGAGGGGGTTCATGAAAAGTATTTACAATATTGTCCAATGATGTCCGAAATTGATGAAATTTTAGAGAAAAGGGGGAATGGAATCCCGTATTTGCTCTATACATGCCATCAACTTTCACTCAACTGCGCATGATTTTTTGCTAAAATATTGTCTATTTTCTGTATTTCTCCGCAAAAGTATATATTTTGACCGTCATTTGAATCGTCTCCGCAGAGACGATTCAAATGATGGTCAAAATATATACTTTTGTGGAGAAACAAGAACAAAAAATCATATTCTGCGGATGTTGATTTAAATAATTTTGGTCACCCTGGTGTATTGCTAAAGTGACAATTGGGAATGCATAGAAAATCATCCAGGGGCCGAGGCTACAACACTTTTTATCAATCTCAGACTCAGGCTCAGACTCAAGCAAGCTGATTGGTTGATTCTGAGTATAAACTGAGTCTGAGATTTGAGCAAAGTTTTATGACCTCGGCCCCAGAGCATGTTATGATAGAACCACTCGTTAGACGCAGCGCATGCAGTCTGGCTAGGGTCTACACCCCATGAGCGTAATGTGTTTATAACTGGCACCAATTGCATGGTCATTTAGGAAGTATCTGCAACAGGTCACTGCCATACCAATACCGAAGCTACAGGGACTGAAATGAAGATTGGCCAGTATGCGTGAGAATAATTTATACTGCATCACATATGTGCAGCCTGCTCATGGTTGAATACTCTATCAATTGTGGCCGTGTCTGGAGAAAAGGGGCTTATGGCATTTGTGACAAGTGTAGATCCTGATCACCTTACGGACAAACCAAGACTGATAAATGTCTAAACAGTTTGTCAGAGATAACAAGCATACTTGCTTGACTGAATGGCGAACAGTGCAGATCCTGATCAGACTGAGCGGAGGTGCAGGCTGATCTGGATCTACACTGGTCGCATAGGTCACACGCCCCATTTCTCCAGTCACGGCCACAATTGTTGACATGGCAAATGCAATAGTCATAGACCCAGATCAGCCTACACATCCATGCAGTCTAATCAGGGTCTACACTTGTTGTCACAAACTTACTTGGAACAGTCATGTAGTATGATACTGATTCAGCCCCGAACAGAATACAAGTTTGAGCAGGATGATATGTGTACATATTATATGCATGTACATGTAAGTACCAATTTGTAATCCAATGGATTGACTTAGAGTTATACTTACCAGCCTACTTTAGCAATACACCAGGGTGACCAAAATTATTTAAATCAACATCCGCAGAATATGATATTTTTTCTTGTTTCTCCACAAAAGTATATATTTTGACCATCTAGACGATTCAAATGACGGTCAAAATATATACTTTTGCGGAAAAATACAGAAAATTGACAATATTTTAGCAAAAATCATGCGCAGTTGATTGAAAGTTGATGGCATGTTTACTAAACAGTAAGGAAATATGTCAAGGATGGCTAAATTAAAGAAAACCAATATGTCAGATATCATCACTCAACCCATTCTTCAGGATGGAGTTACAAAAACAGTTTAATATTTTTCAAAGTATTAACATTACAATCATGTAGCCAACCTTTAAGAAAGTCTTGGACGCGGAGCGCGTAAATTGAAATGTATGCCAAAATTCAGCGCTCGGAACGTGTAAATTACAAGTTTTACAAAATTTACACCACTTTGTCAAAAATAAGTCCTCCGCTATTTTGTTATTTCCACTTTTTTAAGCCTGCTTTATAATTATACACAAGGCGAATGTTGATTTGACTGAATGCCTTTGAGACCATTATTGTGACCTCTACATGCACAATTAGTAAAACAAAATTAATTTTGTTTAATTTAGCAAAAAGTCTTGGCAGAGAATGAAAAGTCCGGGCATCCGGGCAGAGAGTGAAACATCCTGACAAACCCGGACAAGTCCGGGCAGATGGCAGGTGTAAAGAAACGATTTATACCGTCGGAATCCGTGCAATAAATTAGTTCTAAAGACACAATTTCGTTTTCGTTGAATACATTAGATTAACAGTGGACACGGGAAGTTTACGGCTCGATGATTTTAA
>JBEVXT010000307.1:0-4662 GCA_040505955.1 Sedimenticola sp.
GCTGCACTTTTGCAGCAATTTTTTACTTGTAGTCTATTTATAAAGCCGAAATATATTTATAAAGCGTACTGCAGTCGCAATGCTTCGTTTTTATAGACGAGAACTCTATTTATAGAGCGTACTTGAAGATTTGCGATTGAAGCGTACTCGATTCGATACACCTAATTTTGCCGGACTCGATTTAAATGGTACGATTAAAAGTAGCAGGTCAAAACGGCCCCAGTCCAAAACGGCTCCAGACCAAAACGGCCACGTTTTTGGTCAAAACGGCCCAGTGATGTTCAAAACGGCCCCATAAATTCTCAATTTCTGGGAATAAGAATAAATAATAATAACTCAGAATCCGTTTTTAAGTTGTAAAGTGACTGTCTCGTCAGAAAACACATTGAAGTCGAAACACTGATGCGCGGGCTGATCTGATCTGTCGCAAACCTCAATTGGACCGTTTTTATCATGGTGTGTGTCACACAGATTAAGTTGTGATGCGATTATCTCTGTGATAAATGAAACATCGCGACTGCAAGTACGCTCTATAAATATATTTCGCGTTTATAAAGAGTAACGTAACATTTTGCACCGACTAGTCTATCCCCAGATCAGCCCGCCCATCAGTGTTTCGACTTCAATGTGTTTTCTGACGAAGCCGGGCGTTGCGCACTGCTCGTGGTGTTCAACTACAATCTCTTGTCTGTACTTTCAGTACTTTGATTTCTTATGGTTATATACCTTCAGAAACATGATACAAATCTATAATTACAAGCTTTATTCATTCTATTTTTATCACTTTCTTAGAGACAGTCACTGTAAAAGGTCTAGTTTGTCCGCCGGCGGTCCATGTAGTTACTCCAGTCTGTTTTTTCAATAAGACAGCAAGTCGGAATAGTCGGAATGATAATTCCGATATCGGAAATTCTGTAATTCCGATATCGGAAATTAAAGTTTGTAATTCCGATATCGGAAATTATAATTCCGATATCGGAAATGTAGACTGAAACGCACATCGACATGAATAAAAACCACTTTGGCTTACCATAGTATGAGTAATAACAATAAATATACCGAGTAGCACTGGGGTCCGCGTGGAGCCCGGCAGGTGTACTGCAACGTAGCTTTTTAAGGTGTACTGATGAGGGTTAACCTTTATATGAAATAAAAATGGGCAAAATATGCTTCAAACATGTGGGAAGTGCAAAGTACAGTTAGGTGCAAGGTAGCTTGAAATTTTGATTAAATACGCACACACAATACATTTATGGCTTGATACAGTTACATACTAGTACTAGTTGCTAACTGTATCAAACCAGAAGGTACTGTGTGCGTATTTAATCTAGGCCGACGCATTTTATCAGCGTGGGTAGCCCCGATCAGGTAAAAATAAAATGTGTATTTTGATCTTATTTTCTAGTGGTAAATCATGGTACTACATATACACAATACACCTACAGACTGAAAAATGTAGAATACTCCTTTTTATCCCGTCGTTGAAGGCGAATGGGATATAGTAATGGTCCCCGTCCGTGCGCGCGCTCGTCCGTCCGTGCGTGCGTCCGTCCGTCCGCCGTCCGTCACACGTTTTGTCCGGAGATTAACTCATGAATGGATAAACGAATTAAATTCATTTTTGGCAGATGTGTATATAATCTTAAAATGAAGGTTAAGTTCGATTTCGCGTACGATCAGAACATATTTGACAGAGTTATGGTCCCTTTTCGACTTATTTTCTGCAATTTTTGGGCTTTATATTTGTTTATATTATTACTTCTAGCTGCATAATTAACTACATGTAGTTGTGACCTTTGTTTCAGTCAATGTCAATTTGTACTATCTCTAATTTTACACATATTATGGATTTATTTGAATATATTATTGCTTCTACATGCCTGTGATAGACACTTACTATTGGGGGATACAATGATCTTTCTTTGTGCAAATCTTCAAATATGGCTCTATGGCCACAAACCCCTTCATATTTAATTCTAGTGTTCAAACACGTGAAAAACACATCCATTTGTATGCACATCAAAAATTCTTAATGAAATGCAACGCCTTCCACAATCACCAACCCATGTTTATATGGCATATATACCCAATTATTTTACCTTTAACCCTGTTCCCATGCCCCGAAAGTCCCAGAAATGTCCCTCAAACATGTTTCTCAAGTCCTATGTTCCTATGCCCACAACCCGCATTGAAAATGTAAGTAAATCACGTTCATACGACTCCAAACTCCTTTTTGCTGTATACCCTCAACCATGTTTGTATTACATTCACACCCATCCACATGATATTTAAACAAATTAATATGTAGGCCAACATGTTTATATGTCATATATGTCCATTCATATGGCTTTCAAACCTGTGTATACTAAATAGAACCCTTCATAAGCATTAAAGAGAGTTTTTTCCTTGGATGTATAGGGTACCATGGCTGAATGACCCGGCATCCCTGCAGGTAACGTATACGTAACACTGTTGTTCGAGAGAGTAATTTAGAGGGAGAGACAGAAACAGCTAGCTATATCCCCTTATGCTGAGTGTCAAGCGAGGAAACAGCTAGTACAATTTTTTAAGTCTTTGGTATGACCCGGCTGAGGTTCGAACCCACAACCTCCCGCATACGAGGCGGACACTCTACCACTAGACTTAAAAAGAAATGATACAAATCAACATGTAATAGGTTCTACGAAGAATAAAGGTTCTTGGTGGTGAAAGTAATATCGTTGAGGATCATATGAATTTAATTAGATGGCATATGGATATGCTCATGCCATGCAATTGGGTTTGGATGTCATAGCCACCTGGTTAAAGGTCATATGGAGGAGCTTGAATGTCATACAAACATATCTGAGCGTCATGCAAAGCCGGTTGGTGGTTTCTTCCGACCCTCGAGGGCTGTGGAGGGGAGATAATTATGTTAAAATATGTGTGAGAAATAGTTGATGCTTGTGACGCTATATCTCTACATTCGTTAAGTAACATAGACTGTTCATATATATATTGTGTGTGTGAGTGTACGGAATCATAATCCAATGGTCTGCACAAAACAATTAAAAAGTTTACGCGATCCCTAAAACCTGAACAGGGGAGATAATTATTATTGTATATGTCTTGTTTGTATTGCCAGGCCTCTGTGCTGGTATATGCGATGTCCTATCGACCATCTAGTTATACATTTGTATTCCTTTAACATGTGTTGTTACTTTTATTTAATTTTAGATTACTGCCCCTGAAGATAACATTTCGTTTACGTATGTACAATGCCGACAGCGTATTCGTCACTGGAACGAACAGCGAAAGAGATCGTTGCATCCAGTAAGTACATTTCCGCTTTGAAGATACGGAATAGTGTTTTACCTCTTCTCGTCCTGAACATGATCTCTGTATACATGTAGGTCCCAAACAATGTAAGACCATCTTTGATTTCTCAGACTTATATATATGGTGCCAATCAAGGCCAGCTATGTTAGAATAGGCAAATACACACTAGAGACCGAACATTTGACTTTCAGTTATCAGGACGTTGTGACCAATATCAGAGTCTGATGTAACGACGTTGAGTGTATCATCAAAGTACCAAATCACAAAACTATCTTTATAAAATATATGCAATGTACGGTGTAGTTCCAAAAACTATATTATCATTCTTCTTCTGTTGCAGGAGAAGAACTAGTGAAGGAATACTTTTTTGCTGGGTATTCATATAATGAAATAATTTCCATATTATTTCTTCACCACGGTCTGCAAATTGGGTAAGTGAATAACTAGACGTCTTCCAATTGTCACACGATGAGTAGTATTAATTGTTCTAACCAAAACTTGTTTGAGGAGATGTACTCTGTTAACTCTTTGAATGCTGGGTAAAACAATGGATCTACATAGATCTCCAATACATTGCATTATTGGAATCAAAACAACAGACGACATTTGAGCAATAGTTTTTCTTGCTTATCTTTGAAATAATGTCTTTGAATTTGATTAGAATTATGTCGTTATGACGAAATTCCAAGGAAATTCCATGACATATTTGGCAGTTAATCTAATATGGCTTCAATACCATTCCGTGACAACGCAATGTTAAGTAGCTCCGCCCATAAAGGTATTGAAATCTGTATAAAATTTCCAAAATAATGCTTCCCGTACAACGGTAAAAGTAATTTATTGAGGCTTTGATGAGCGTCTCTATTAAGAAAATCGACTAAATTAAGGAACGCATTCGTGTTTGATGGATAAAATGGTCTAAACATGCAAATGTTGCGTTAGATTAAGGTTAACCTCCTTTTTACAAAAAAATAACGTCATTTCCGTCAATGACGTCAGCTAACGTCAATGTTTTGTGTGTTGCACTTAGCGACGTCGCGTCGGACATCCCGCCAAATGACATTTTAGACAATTTCATTGGTTAAGTTCGGTCACAGACTCATCAATATTCATGTGATGGCTCATGAATATTAATGAGAGGGTTATGGTGAGAATTTGAATTTCTGGTTGGATTTGTTAAATAGAGAATAACTACCAGCCTGTTTGTGATACGGGAAATATTTACCGAGACAGCGGGACGTTATTTGGTTGAATAACGAGTTCGGAGAACGAGTTCTTCAACCAAATCACTTCCCGCTGTCGAGGTAAATATTTCCCGTATCACAAACAGGCTGGTAGTTATTC
>JBEVXT010000308.1:0-4102 GCA_040505955.1 Sedimenticola sp.
TCAGAGCGCGGGTATCTGAATGGGCGGGGAAGCTAGGCGTCAGGGTTTCCGGTGTGTATGTTCGGCCCATGCGAACCAAGTGGGCTTCTTGTTCCTCCAATGGGATCCTCAGCTTCAATACAGAGCTTCTGGAGCTAGACCAGCAAGTCTGGAACTATGTGATCGTTCATGAACTGCTGCACTTTGACGTACCTAACCACGGCAAGTTGTGGAAGAGTTTAATGCGTGCGCATGTGGGCGATTGGGAGCAGTGCGAGGATCTGCTTCAGGAACATGCGAGGCAGAAAAATGTGCGAGTGGAGCCTGGTTCAACCTTGGATTGATCAATACTCATCAACGCGCATGATCGTCAGCACACGGGTAGTGAGTAATGAATCCGCCGGATCTAGAGAGTGAGACTCTAGTTTCGATCATAGTAGTCTATTAGACCACCTCAATGTCCTTCATTGAAAGTTGAGGCTGACCGTTCGATCAGTCGTCGTGATCTGCTGCGTGGTGATTTTGCGGGATAAACCTACCGGATTACCCTTGAAATTCAGCCGGAAATGAACGCGAATAAACGCGAATATGGTTCTCCACAGGTATATTGTTTGGGCATTGATCCCTATGTAGTGTCCGGTCAGAAACAACACCTTTTGGACGCAGAGTGCGCAAAGGGAAGCAGAGTACGCAGGAGTTATTATCGAGTAATAAGGGTTTTCTCTGCGTTTCTCCGCGAACTCTGCGTTCCGCTTTTCCGGTTTCTGACAGGGCACTATATAACCGAGAGCATGTTGTGACGCTTTGCATTTGTAGGAGCGAACTTGTTCGCGATGGACTCCGAAACGTGCTCTTCGCGAACAAGTTCGCTCCTACACTCGACTTCAGGACTGTTTTATAGAGCCGGCTTCAAATATTACAAACCTACTTCCATCCGGCAGCTGTGACTATCCGTGTGACCGCTTCACCATGTGTCGCTAATCTCCCCAGGCTGACAGTGTCGGCATGGAAGCTTCCCAGTTTGACCATGGTGTTGGATACCGGAATACCCGGTATCATCGGATACTCGGTAATAGTTTGACTCAGCGCCAGTTGAACCGACGTGCTGATCAGGTACTCCAGCAGGCGGATGGCGTCCGCCCGGTTGGGTGCATGTTTTGCCACACCACCGCCACTGATATTGATATGGGCGCCGTCATCAGTCTGATTTGGCCAGCGGATTGATGTCTTCCCGGTGACGGTCCTGTCAGCCTCGTTGTCCGATTCGTGCATCATCACGTAATAGTAGTGGTTGGCCAGGGTGAGATCGCACTCTCCGTTGGCAATAGCGCGTATCTGATCACGATCACCGCCTTGAGGCGGGCGTGCAAGATTTGCTACAACCCCTCTGGCCCATGCCTCGGTGATCTCCTCCCCCCAGCGCTCGATCAGGGCGGCAACAAGCGAGCGGTTGTAGACATTGCCGGATGAGCGCATACAAACACGCCCTCTCCAGCGTGGATCTGCAAGATCCTCGTAGCCGGTGAGGCCAGCTGAATCAGGGTGGCTGGATGCATACACCACAACACGGGCCCTGATGGTAAGACCATACCAGTAATCATCCGGGTCGCGATAACTTGGCGGAATCTGTGTTGCCAGTATCGGTAAGTGGATCGGCTGCAGGACGTCGGCATCAGCTGCGGCAATGAGTGTTCCAACATCAGATGTCAGCAGCAGATCGGCTTGCGAGTTGTCTCCCTCTTCAAGTATTTGCTTGATGAGGGCGTTCGCTTTACCGTGGACATAGTTAATTTTCACCCCGGTGTTGTCACTGAACTGCTGAAGGATCGGATCAATCAGTTCGGCTTTTCTCGATGAGTAAATCGTCAGTGAGCCAGCCAGAGCTTGATTCGGGGAGACAAACAGGACACCCAGTGCGCCAAGCGAAAGCTGGCACCAGATTGGAGGTGGAAGTCCTCTACACAGTAAGGGTAGTGACCCGCTGTGGCCCCGAGTCATAGACTGCTGCCCGTAAGGGTAGAGGCTAAGCGTTGACCTGATTGTCGGTGTAGCTGAGTTTGAACTCGATGGCGCCGGGTTCAACACCAAACCCGGTGAGGGTGGTATTGAAGCTTCCGTTGGTACCGTTAAGAGTCTCGGTGGTGAAGGTGCCGTTGCTGCCTGCGCCATGCCAACTCCATACCACCGTTCATGGTGGCTGCTTCGGCAGCACTCAGTTCGAGGGCGATCTCCCGAAAACCAAAAAAACCAAAGGACCCATCATCTTTGCTGGGTCAAGTGATGGGTGTCCTGATCTTTTCTTATGTTATCAATCGAGTCTGACCCCATCGAGTCTGACCCCTTGTTTTCTTTGTTTTTCTAATATGATACTTGACCCCTGCTGTTATCGGGGAGCCGGATTGTGCGCCGGAGATCTCACCTGCCCGTGGCTACCAGATTTTTTCCTGGAGTTGGATCAGAGTCAGGCGTGGTCTGATGATGAAATCGATCCTGCACCGGAATTCGAGTATGACTAGGCGGTGGACTGGTAGGTAGTCTCATCAGTCGAGCAAAAATTGCAGGTACGCCCTGACCTGTATTGGATCGTTTGCGCCTCAGATTCAGTATGACGGGATATTGGGGTGGATTCCCACTGTTATACCGGCAAAGGGCGGGGGAGGAAGTGCTTTACGCTCACCAAAACCATGTGGAAGTGAACACGGTACGTTGCTGGGGGGAGTGAAATAGGTTGCTTTTGTGGGTTGAAATTCCTATCCTTTCCTTGACAACAAGCCAGCGGCTAAAAAGAGGATTCAGTTATGGCAACACCCATGCACAATGCACGTGCATTGTTTGAGAAGATTCAGTCTCTTCCCACTGACCGGATAGCCGAAGTGGAGGATTTTGTGGATTTTTTGAAGCAGCGGACAAGATACAAAAAAGCTAACACTGGCAAACAATCATTGGACTTTCCAGTGATGAGCGTTGGTGAGTGGCCAAATGATTTAAGCCTGAGCAGAGAGGATATGTATGGCGACGAGGGACGATAACCCGTTATTCATTGATACCAACATCCTCGTTTATGCCAATGTCATTGAAACACCTTTTCATGAACAAGCATTGGCAGCGATCAACACCGCACATAAGGCAGGACGAACTATCTGGATTAGTCGTCAAGTTATCAGAGAATATCTGGTTACGTTGACTCGACCTCAAGTTTTTGAGAATCTCCCAAGGGCGACAGTGCTTGAACAGGTCGATCAGTTTATCAAACGGTTTCAGGTAGCGGACGATACCGCCACCGTGACCGACCAACTCGTTAAACTGATGGGCGATTTCAAAATCGGTGGCAAGCAGGTGCATGATGCCAATATCGTTGCTTCCATGCTGGCTTATGACATTCCCTGTTTGCTGACTCACAACATCAAGGATTTTCGAAGGTTTGACGAGGTGATTAAGATTGAAGAGATTAATTTTTGATCACTAAGGCAGAAGGTTTTTCACAAAAGCAACTCAACAAAACCAGCAAATTCCTAAGTTTTGTTTTACGGCATAAACCGGAAGCTATTGGTTTAGTGCTGGATTCACAAGGCTGGGCTTCAATACCAGAATTGATAGAAAAAAGTGCTTCTGAAATCATGCTTACAAATGATCTGGTAAAACGGGTTGTTACTACCAATGACAAACAACGATTCTTACTTTCAGAAGATGAGCAACGAATACGTGCCAACCAAGGACATTCAATCAAAGTAGATTTAAACTTACAGCCACAAGAACCACCGCTACAAAGATCAAAAGATCAGGACACCCATCACTTGACCCAGCAAAGATGATGGGTGTCCTTTTGTTTTTTGCTCCGCAGCAAGCCAGAGCACCAGCGGAGAGAGGGCGAGGAACAGCAGTATGTACCCCCACCGTTTTATTGGCATGCCTTTAAATCCCTATAGTTATCAGTCTGAGCATAGCTCGGCCATTGTGATTATGAGTTGATTAAGCGCATCCCGCTGATGCAGTGGGGGTATTGAGATGCAATTAATGGAAGAAGTGTTTCCAGTTAATAGCCTATACTGGAAGAAGGGTGGTCGATTTAGTTTTTTCAGCGGAATTCAAAACCATTAGTAATCCTTGTGGTAAGTAACTTTCC
>JBEVXT010000309.1:0-5890 GCA_040505955.1 Sedimenticola sp.
ATAATATAACCCTAATTCTATTGAGTACAGTATCAGAATAGCATACAATAACTCACTAGAAAAGGTATCAATTCATCTGCGAGGATCTATAGTACAAACCCTGCGGGTACAATTAAAGTCACAGGGTATAGATGACAGTTGGCAAACCTTACGAAAAAAAATGGGAAACCAGCAGCGAGTCACTGCTACTTTCAATTGCGAAGGTGCTGAAACGCTTCACTTGAGAAAAGCAACGCAGGCAGAGCCAGAACAGGTGGAAATTTATCATGCACTAGGGCTTGATATGCAACCTGGTGGAACCCAAAAGACAGTTGTGAAAAAAGCAAAAAATAACCAAACTGAATAAAAACAAAATGTGTAGTGCCACGACAGTTTTTTATGCTAGTTAAGTAGCTGATTTTTAAGTGGTTAAAATTTAAAATGTCAAAGATGGGTTAAGTTGAGCGATCAGGTAGTCTGAGTAGTCAGCGGCACCGGCTTGATACTCGCGAAGTGCAGCCCATGATGCCTCCCGTTGCTCAATCGTCAGTTCGGATGAGGTCAGCAGTTGTTGCAAGACCTGGGTTATAACAGGCTTATCGGTGCAAGTTGGGACACCCATCAAAAATGATGGATGTCCTAGTTTTTCAGTTTTTCTTTTGAGGAGCGCACCGCACGCCGTCAGCAGTCCGGTACCGTGAACATGGCTCTGCAGGGTGCTGAGCGCTCGGGCAAACTGGAGGTGGAGGGTTTGACTTACGCCTGGGACAGCGAACCGGTGGTAAAGGATCTTACCGCCACCATCCTGCGTGGTGACCGCATCGGCGTCATCGGCCCCAACGGTGTCGGCAAGACAACGCTCCTCAACCTGCTGCTGGGGAAGCTGGTGCCTGATAGCGGCAAGGTCAAGCTGGGTACCAAGTTGGAGGTGGCCTACTTTGATCAGCTGCGGGCGGTGCTGGATGAGGAGAAGACGGTGCAGGATAACGTCGCCGAGGGTTCCAACATGGTGGAGATTAACGGCAGCTCCAAGCATGTGATCAGCTATCTGCAGGATTTTCTCTTTGCCCCGAACCGCGTACGCCAGCCGGTGAAGTCACTCTCCGGTGGCGAAAGAAACCGCCTGTTGTTGGCGCGCCTCTTTGCCAAGCCCGCCAATGTGCTGGTGATGGGCGAGCCCACCAACGACCTGGATGTGGAGATCCTGGTGCTGCTTGAAGAGCTGCTGCTCAACTACCAGGGCACCCTGCTGCTGGTGAGCCACGACCGTGCCTTCCTCAATAATGTAGTAACCAGCACCCTGGTTTTTGAAGGTGACGGACGTATCAGTGAGTATGTGGGCGGCTATGACGACTGGTTGTGACAGCGGCAGGCGGTGGAAAAATCGAAAGCAGAGAAAAAACAGTTGCTCAAAGCCGCGAATAAGCCGGCGGGGGAGAGTATTGCCAAGCCGAAAAAGCTGAGTTACAAGGATCAACGTGAGCTGGCTGCCCTGGGGCCACTCGTCCTCAGACGGTGGGGTGCGTAGCGGTGGCTTTGGCCCCCAGGCACCGATGTGGCAAAGAATCTGCTGAGTTATGTTTCTTAAAGAGCGCCTCTATTGGGTGGGACAGAATCGGGTTGAGTGCTCCGCACTGAAAAATAGTAAAAGGTGGGGAGTATCTCCGAGGAGGCATCCAGCCCACATAAAAACCCAGAAGTCAAGGAGTGAAGTAAACTATTTTTCTCGCCGTAATAAAATAACGTGACACAGTTCTCATTTTTCAATTATAATTACCATAACTTTTATGATGTCGAGCAGTGAGCCTGGTGTCGCTTGGTGCGTTTGGACGGTGGGGGCGGTAACTGTGGTGTCCGTCAGGAAGTGCAACCTAACGTGCTGACTGGTCACTATTGAGTATGGAATCAAGCACGGTATTGAGCTTTTATCCCATACCCGTCGAAGCCGTGCCTGCGGAGACAGTGGCCCGAAGATGGTCTTTTGTGATTCGGGATACCCCACTCTGCGAACAGTTTGTTGTGAGGGAAGATTACGGATGCTAAACAAATTCAAGAAAATATTAGTTCTGGCGGGGCTTCTAGTGATCTCAGCCGGGCCTGTTGCGGCAGCTATAATCAATGTCAATTACACAGTCCCGAGCGCCAGTTATCAAGTCGATATCGCGTCATCTTCACCTGATGCCCCCTTTATCGGCACAACCTATGGTCTCGAGTTCGAACCAATCCATCTCGATTTTGACGAGGATGGTGCTAATGATCTGACCACCTTCGCCTACTGCGTTGACTTGGCACGGGGCGTTAGTGATAACGACACCTACACTGTTAGCTTGATTAAGGCTGCCGGCACCTATAAGGCGGCGGCCTGGATTATGGAGAACTATGGCGGCTCTGGTAACCTGACAACAAATGCTGCTGCACAGATCGCTATCTGGGAGACGGTATATGACGATGCCCCGGGCGACCTGTACGCTGATAGAGTAATTTTCAGCAATTTTCAGAGCACTACTGTAGAACAGGAGGCTAACGCTATTGTGGCTGCACTTGCGGCAGAAGTTGCATCAGTAGGTGGGTCTGCCAACCTGACAGGACTCGAGAACTATCATGTCGCGACAAATGTTCTTGATAAGCAGTTCCTGCTGGTAGAGGTCACGCCCGTTCCGCTACCGGCTGCAGTCTGGCTGTTTGGCTCAGTCCTGCTTGGTATGATCGGCTTCAGAAAAAAAGGCGCGGCGCTAAGTAGGGTGCATTGATTTAGTACCCTTCATCAAAATTTCGAGAAACAGTACGTTGTAGAGGAGTGATAAGTCGTGAGTGGGAATACAAAATCAACAAATAACTCGACTGACTACGGCATGAGGGGCTGGGCCAAGCTGTTGCTGGCTGGGTTGCTGGTCGCCATCGGCCCCGCCGAGGCGTTTATTATCGTGGTGCCATCCTCCTGCAGCGTTTCGGTGGAGAAGAGCTGTCTGGTGGCGGCGCCGGTCTCCGTTGACTACGCGTGCCACAAGTCGATCGATGCGCTCACCATGATCTGGAATGGCCCCCAAGGCCCCGGCGAGACCGTCACGGTGAAGGCGTACAAGGGCAGTACGAGCGATGAATTACTGGACGTGATTCCCGGTATCAAGGTGGGAGACGAAGTGACCGTCAGCGGCTACGCCGGTTCCCCCAACAATGTGATCTGGGAGATCTTCGATGCCAGTGGCAACAAGCTGGGCGAGTCCATCTTCCATCTCTCCTGCTCGGATAAGGGCATGGACGGCGCCGACGACTGCGGCATGGCCGAGGGCGACGGCAAGGACGGCAACGCCAGTTTCCTGAATAACTGGTTGCTGGAAGGCATTGTCGATGCGGGGGGGGTTCTTAACTGCATGGCCGATGAACCGCAGCCAGGTGCTGAAGCCTGTGAAATTACCAGCCGGGAGGGCGAATTCTGTACCAAGCGGCCTTCGGCAATCAGTTTACGTTACCATGCCGGTGCCGATTGCAGCGCATCCAGCAACACTCAGGATGCCGGAAAGTGGTCCTGCTCCGACTCGGGCGCCACCGGGGAGACAGTGCAGATCGTCGTCAGCAATGAGGATGGGAACAGCGTGAATCTGGATACCGGTCCAGGCGCTACCGTCGGCGATGGTGGCGTGGTGACTGCCACCGCAGCGAATGCGGGTAACGACAACTTCGACAGCAGCTCACGTGTCCAGATATTGAACGGTAGCGGCGGCCTGTTGCAAGACATCATCCTGCATACCTCCTGCTCTCAGGCTTTCCGTATCGGTGATCGCTTCGGTGCCGTCGAGGTGGTTGGTTTCGTGAACCAGGAACAGGGCAGTGTCCAGTCCGGTACCGAGGTTAAGTACAGCTACGTGATCACAAATACCGGCACCACTGATCTGACCGGTATTACCGTCGAGGATGACGGTCTGGATCCGGCGACCGTCCCGGGAAGTCCTATTGACCTGCTGGCGGGTGAGGTCACCAATCCTCCGCTGATGGCCACCACATTTGTATCAACTCCGCACACCAGCAGGGTTACCGTGATGGGTACTTTGCCGGGTGGCGCTGTGTGCGCAGCAGTGGATGAAACCACGATTCTCGTAGCAGAACCGCCTCCCTGCGTGGTGACATCGGGTAAGCTCAAGATGAAAGGCAACAAGATCGAGTGGAAACTCACCAATGCCAGCAATAAAGTGGCAACGGTCGAGAGCATAGAGTTCTCAGGACCCAATGAGTTTGGTGCAGTCAAGAAGGTCAAACTCGCCGGTGATATCTATAAAGGGGATACCCGTAAAGGTGATACCCGTCCCATGACCTGGACCTTTACCGATGCGGACTTCAAGAGCGATCTGAAAAAACGTCGGATCAAGGCGGGTGGTACCAAAAAACTCACCTTCGAAATGACGAAAAAGTTCAAGGGAGTCACGGCTGACCAGATTATGATTACCGTGAACTTCGATGAAGGTTGCTCGGTGACCTTTGTACCGGGTACGCATGCGCAGGCATCCACTTGCAAACAAAGGCACTAAACCCATTGATTCACTTCCCATGATATGGAATGTGGAATGGTGAGGTGTAAGTGTCTGCCGCTAATCAACCTGGATGGGGGTATTCAAGCATTGTGTCGTCTGTGGTGTAGTCTGTCACGTCGACTCAGTGCTTGGGGCAGCTGGCTAAGACCGTTTTGCCAGCTGTGTAGTAGTGGTTATCTATCTCTCTTATAGTTCACCAGTACAGGTGGTTCTGGTACATCCACGAAATGCCAGAAAGCTGGAGAAAGCTGGTAGAAAGCTGGGACACCCATCAAAAATGATGGGTGTCCTGTTTTTTTTGTTTTTTGTTCGAAGAAATATAACCTAATAAAATTCTCAAGTTCGTTATTGCTCACTGGGACACTCGCTCCGCTCGCGCCCCTTAGCATGGCATTAAGCGCTAGCGAAATCACGACATGACAAAAATAGAAAAACTATCCATTACTGATCTACCTGCTACGACGATAGATCTAGCTTGTGACAAGATTGCAAGTTATACGGTAGCGATGAATCGTATGATCTCGCGGAGCGGTATTCCAGAAAGTCAACTTGTCGGTACCGGTACTTTAGTCAAGGTCGAAGGACTAGACTGTATCCTTACAGCCGATCATGTACTTGAAGAATTTCGGGAGCCAGACAAAATGGGACTCATGTCCTCGTTTACTGGGCGGCCTAGTGGCCATGAGTTTCCTCTTTCGGATTTGGGACTACATCGAATTGCCCGTGGTGATACAGACGAAACTGGGCCAGACATTGCTCTAGTTGTACTCCCTCAACAGAGTATTGCTGCGCTTCGCTCAGAGAAAGTCTTCTATAACATCAACAAACATGCTAAGTGTTTCGATAATTCGTATCTTCCACTAGATTATGGTTTCTGGCTCAACTGCGGGATAGTAGGTGAGACGGAAAGGGAGTTGCCTCCGGACCGCAATATCGTGAGCTTGAAAGGCTACGAGGGCCTTTGCGGAGCTTCAGCAAATCCAAAAGAGTCATTCGATGGTGTTTTCGATTATTTGGAGGTTCGTATCGACCTTGAAGGTAGAGCCGATCTCCCGAGCACGTTTGGTGGAATGAGCGGCGGTGGGCTTTGGCAAGTTCTTATGCGAAAGACTTCAGAAGGCAAAATTGAACCCGAAGATTGGATCCTGTCCGGAGTCACATTTTATGAATCCGAAGTAGAGCGCGATAAACGGCATCTACGTTGCCATGGCCGCAAGTCAATTTACGAGCGAGTGCCCGAATATGTGCGGGTTAATATTAAATGCGCCTAACGAATAAGGCTAGATCATGAGAGGAAAATTGGGGTCAGAGTAAAATTATGACATCCCTTTATGATGATTAATTTTACTCTGACCCCAATTTCTGCAACCGAAAGGGTGCAGGCC
>JBEVXT010000310.1:0-4983 GCA_040505955.1 Sedimenticola sp.
GCAGACTCTTCGATCTCAAACAGCCATTCTTCGGGCCAGCAAATATCAGACCATTCCTCATGGTACGTTGACGCCATCAATCTAAACCGCTCATCCAGTGAAATCTGGGCCATAGCCTTTACAATTAGAGGCAGAGCTAAATTATAGCTAAATTTGTGTTCAGAAGGAAAAGCTTCTTTATCTTTAGGGCTTGTGAATGGTATGAAGTCACCAGTATTCTTGTCAACCAAAACAGTAAGATCACCCGTAGCAAGAAAGTAGGTTAACTTATCCAAAACAGCATCTTCACCGATACGTACTAATTCATTGCGTAATCCCGTTTTCTGTACCAGATGCTTTTTTATTACAGCCATCACTGAAGCACGATCTGGAAATCCGGCATTTGTGGCAACTGCATTCAATTTATCAACATTCCCTGGTTCTTGGTCGTCCAGAAAATAGCCACCTTTAAAAGCAAAAGCCAGAAGCGATGTTAGGTGGATAAACTGATCAAAATCCTTCGCATCAATCAAATCAATACTTTTGAATTTCTCCAATAGTCCAAATACAAACTGTAAAAAATGCTCTGAGCACAATACTTCCTTCTCCGCGCTGGCAAAGGCATTACGAATTACGCGAGCATCATCTTCGACCTCTGCCTCAAAATCCCCTTCAGCAAATACCTCCTTACCAACAACAAGCAATGCACAGACTGCCCTTGTAGTTACTAATGTACTTTCAATAACAGCTGGCAACGCTAGTACTTCCTCAATTAAATTATCCCAAGCATCAATATCTTCATCCTCCGGCAAATGCTTGTTAGCTTTTTTCGCACGACGTCTAACCAACGACTTACTATATTTATTTAATTGTCCAACGATTTGAGTGCTTGCATACCACCCTCGTTTTCCAAACTCTTTATTAATTCCAACGTCCGTCCCTGTCGAAATGTTTTCTAACCGTTCAACCAGTGCGTTTACAATTTGTTCTCGTGCTTTATTATCATTTGCAATCTCCTCGCTCAACGGATCAGCTCCAAAATAAGTATCGAATATATCGATTAATGAAGCTAATAGCCAAGTTTCAAGGTCTAATATATTAAATGAATTATATGGTTCCGGTGCATTTTTATCGACATCGATATTTTGAACAGCATTTACAATACCTGGAACACAATAGTCATACAGATCTTTGTATGTTTTTTTAGTCTCCATCTTCGTCTTTAGAATTGTATGAGACAACACTTGCATACCTGGATTTTCTAGAAGCTCATTCTGAAAATATCCATGACAAGCTTTACCATCAGCAAGTTGAGTCGCCAGATTATTTAAAAAACCCAATGGTATAAGCACTGACTCAATTGCAAATACCTTAGGCATATATGCACTTTTTTTATCTGCCTCAGGTGATGATTCGATCAGATCATCAGTTAACCCATCATTTGAGCTGATTTGTCGAGATATCTGCCCCTGTATTCCACCTATTATTTTGGCACACATCAATAATTTTTCAAATATTTTGGTGCTATTATTAGCCATAATTCTTACCTAAATATTACCTAGTTGTATTAATTGTCGAGAGCTTTTTCAAAAATAAACAAAAAAGCTTTTTCACAAAAATAAGCATTGGCGCACCCTTCAAAAGGGTCTTCAAATGGTAGATGTTTCTGTTTATTCTGTTTAGTTTGTATTGGTATTTTCTCTTGCACCCGCACTCCACCGATTCCGCTTGCATCCATCAGGTTGCGAATACTTTCTTGGAATTGCCTGTGGATAACTACACCATCAGCTCTCTCTTCTTCCGGTGCAAGATCGATTAGCCCAGGACAAATACCCAATGCTTTCTTCACCAAACCCAATACTTCCATAGCCGCATCAGTTGATAAAGAGTTATTATGGATGCCGTTTTCATTACTTAAACCAAACTCCAGAAACTCCTCCGAAGCTAACAAATTATCAAGCTCATTTCTTACCTCTGTCATGTTACTGCTTATGCAGCGGTAATCATCCTTGCCATCTGTGATTTCGCTAATACTGTTTACATATTCATCACAGCCATAACACATGTCACAACGAACCATCTCTAACAATGAATAGTGCTCTTGCCCAAGCCCTGACATAAAAAACTTACCAAAAACACCGGCGGTAAGAGCGAATGCATGTTGCAGATGAGCAGGAGTACCCCTGTATTCAGCCTGACTAATCGCATCAAAGCAACGTGTCGCTAGAAAATAACGTATAATCCGTGCAGTGCCAGCCACTTGATCACGAAACTCACTCATGCTGTATCTACGATTATCCACAGGCTTATCATTTATATCCAATTCTGGATTATAGGGAGCCGTTGCCCGAGAGACCAAATTCTCAAGATCAAAAGATTTTACTTTATTCAGTTTATCATTTTGTTTGCCTGCAAAATCATTTAACTCACTACAGACTTCTGAGATGAGAGTATTTTCTGGTTGATTATAAAGAAGGCTACCCCAAGTTTTAGAAATATCCGCATTGATTCCAGTATTATCTTGTAGGGCCTCACTAACCTTTTTTTGTACATTCTGGCGATCTCCAAACAAAAGACCATTCAAGATTAAACCCATTGAAAATACATCTGCTTTACCACTCCAGAGATTTGGCTGCCGCCAAACCTCAGGTGCACAGTAATGGCGTGACAATGCAAATTTATCAAATTCTAGGATATCTCCATCAGAAATTTCTCCGCTAGAAAATTTAATATATTGTTCATTGCCTGGAAAAAATGCTGCACCAAAATCACAAATCTTAACTTTCCCCTCACCAAGATTCAAAATATTCTCTGGACGTAGATCTCTGTGAATCAAATGCAGTGGCCTCCCACTATGTTCACATTTCGTATTGGAGTAAATAATTTCAAGAGCAGCTGTTGCTCGCTCAATGATATATAAAACCTCCAACAATTTTCGTGCTACTACTATTTTAAGTAAGTTTGCTTCTTCCTTGTCTGGTATATCTCTGGTACCGCATGAGATTGTTATAGATTTTAAACTAGCTGCAATATTGCACCAATCGCTAAGTCGATTTTCCACATGCTCACGTAGAAAAAAAATATCCCCATCATGAGCCATGCCTTTTTCTGCTACTTGACCTTGACCATAATAATCCACAACTCCAGTTGTGCTGGTATCCTCATTCTTTTCCTTTCGTTCGGCGGTATAGCGCTTAAGAAATCCGCGCTCAGCTTTAAAACAGCGAAATTCCCTGTCATACTCCTCTTTCTTTTCTGACTTGAATAACTTGATTGCTTTTTTCTTTTCAGTAATCACCAATTTATTGTCATCCGTTTCATGACAAAGTGCCGTAAATGTTAATGTAGCACCACGCCGATAAAAGAGATGTTTTTCCACGCCATCAATAGCAAGATGCCAAGCCCTGGAATCATCATGCTTATCAGGCATAAAATTTAGTTGTGCCAACCCTTGATGAACAGCGCCAAAACAGCTTACAGCATCAATATCAAGTTGTTGAAGTGTGCGAAAAAGCTTACTTAGTTCCACTGTATTTTCTACTTGCCTGGTCTTAAGGCTAATAGGAAAATTAAGACTGACTCCCGTTAAGTAATGTGACCTATTTTCGATACTTAATGAGGGTAAATCACGCCATATCAAACCATCAGTTGCTGAGCATCCCGGATCGAGAAATAGATATGAGCTGCCAGTGGAATTCTCCTCTGAGGATGGGCTATCCACATACACTACAAGTGGACTCAATACAAGGAACGATTGATTGGTTTCATTGGCCAATACTACTGTACGAATATTATGATTGCTTATTTTGTCTAATACGGCATGATCAAAGGTAGAACTCCAATCAAGTTGATTTAATATATCAGATCGCTCATTTTTAACATCAATGCTGTTAAACTCTTCATATCTATCAAAAATAATTACTTTTCGCTCCTGATCATAATAGCCCAGTCCATAATTTGGCCAGAAAGAAAACACATGTGAAACAAACTCTTGAAAATCCTCTTTAAAGCTAGCAAATGATGCATAATCATTACTATGTTGTATATTATCCGGAAATGAATAGAGATTTTCCTTCAGCTGTTCGAATGTGGTACCAGACTGGTTGTGCTTTCTAAAGTCTAAACTAGCCATGCTCTGGATAATGCTATGACGAGTAGAATGATATTCATACTGTTTAACCAATTGTGGTAATACTTTGATCAGAGAATCAACAAACTGTGGGCCACGCCACTCTTTCTTCCTGGCTAAAAAATACGTTTTCTCAAGCTTGGAAAATGTTGTTTCAAGGCGAGATTCCATGTTATTACCAGATAAGTCCGTTTCTTTCACCAGTGCCGTAAACTCTGCCACACTCACCGCATAAGTTAATGCCGCCAAACCTTCGAGAGCGGCAATATATAACCTGGATTTTTCTTTGATTTCCTGTTTTCTGTCTGCTTCCTGAATCCACCAACGGAAGATGAGTGGCATCTCATTTCTCAGAATCGAATATTCATCATCGGAGTTGATGCTTCGCTCGAGAATTGTCGGTCTCTTATCCAAAATACTGTTTCTCCATAATCAACATATTGGCTCAGATATATAAAATATTAAATTGTTATTATCAGTTTTTTGTTGGCTGATCAAAACGATGGGCTTCCAGCTCAAATGAGGTTAGGCTTGGGTCTCTTTCCCATGGTTTTGGCCCGTGAACAAGATACGACCCAATAATCATTGCATCAAAGCGAGTTTTTAAATAGCACTTACAAGCATCTGCAGGTGAACATACGATTGGCTCTCTGTCGTTAAATGAAGTATTCAGCAACACAGGAAGCCCTGTGCGCCGCATAAACTCCTTAATTAATTGATGATAAAGTGGGTTATCTTCCTGGTGGAGTACCTGCAATCTAGATGTGCCATCCATATGCATTACCGCTGGTATCAACTCTCTCTTTTTTGGCCGAATTTTGTATGTGGCCAACATTACTCTACTGGCATGACAGAGTGGTTTTTTATGTACCTCC
>JBEVXT010000310.1:4993-8164 GCA_040505955.1 Sedimenticola sp.
TCCTCAGCCAGAAATGTCGGACAAAATGGCCGGAACTCTTCACGATGCTTTACCTGAAGGTTCATTACATGGCGAACACCAGCCAAACCAGGGTTGGCCAATAAACTACGATTCCCCAAGGCTCTAGGGCCGAATTCCATTGCACCCTGGAACCATCCAACAATCTTGCCATCAGCCAGTAAACCTGCTGCTACATTGACGGGGTCATCCACCAATTCATAGTGAAGACGAAAGGCTTCAAGCACTTGTCGTATCTCGTTATTATTATATGATGGTCCAAGATACGGTGTTGGCATAGCGCTTTGTACGCTCCGTGTCCTTTTATGATGATAAACTGCTAGTGCCGCACCGACTGAGGTTCCGGCATCACCAGTTGCTGGCTGAACATATACATCTTCAAAGCCAGCTTGTTCAGCTACTTCACCGTTGGCTACGCAATTTAGACAAACGCCTCCAGCCATGACCAGATATTTACGATTGGTAAGTTTGCCTACATGTTTTGCTTTCTTAATGAATACTTCATTAGTTACTTCCTGCAAGGTTGCGGCCAGATCGGCATGTGAACAATTTCTACCCTGCCACGCCAATGGCTCATAGGGAAGACGACGCTTCAAACCAAAAAGATTTTCAATTGATGAATAATCCCCGTCTAAAATAGCCGAATCGACCCTGGTTTCAAAATCACCCGCTTGATCCACAAAGATCACTTGCTTCATAGCTTGCCGAAAGACACCAGGGTTACCATATGCCGCCAGCCCCATGATTTTAGATTCGTCATAATTGCCTTCATAGCCAAGGAAGTTAGTAAAGACTTCCCAAACAAAACCTAACGAGTTTGGATAAAAAACATTTTCCAATAAAGTGATTCCATTTGCGTTGCAATCAGCAAGCGTTGTGGTTTCAAACTCGCCGATACCATCAAAAACCATACCAGCGGCTTCAACAAATGGCGAAGCATAAAACGCACTGGCCAGATGAGCTATATGATGCGGAACCCATTTGAACCGATCTGCCAACCACTCTGAATCAAGACGATATCGTGCTGCAATAACTTCTGGAGCTAATTTAATCATAGCTCGAAACGACTGATCACCGTGATCAGTTTCATACTCACCCTGCAATACTGGTTCGTACTTGTTCCACTCCCGATGATAGCTTGCCCTGGTTTTTGGATTAAAGCTGGTAGCAATAAGATCAATGTTTTCCCAGGACATCTCAGCTATAGACATAACATGATCAATGGAATTAAATGGCAGGATAAGTGTATTGTCGATATGAGCCTCTTTCGCACCTTTGATACGATTAAAGCGTTCTTCCTCACATGCAGCAATAACCCTTCCAGCCTTCACAAGACATGCAGATGATTGGTGATAGACGAAATTTATTCCTAGTATTACTTGCATTAAGGTTACCGTAAATGATTTTTATAGGTATAACACATACAAAGGACAAGGAATGATAGGAATTTCAACCCCTAAAGTCAATAGATTTCAATATCACCAGCAGGGGTATTCATACACTGACCAACCAAATTCTAACGTTAGTACTGCCGTGAACACTTTGGCTAATTCGGAGACCATAAACCGGAGAGGTTATGTTTCAAAAGATCAGGCTTGCCTGCTCCAGTGGCAGAGTCATTACGAAACACCTCTTTCAGCACGCAACAAAAAGCTTTGTGCAACTTCTTGTCTTTCTGCCTGAGTTATTCGTATGCAGCCCATGTATTGCCTTCAAACACTAATGATCTCATCAACTTCCTCGGCTGTTGGCTTATACCCTTTTCCACTCATATGGGTACCCATTGAATCAGCCATTTTTCTCATTATGTCGCTGTTTTGTATAGCATATAATATTTCATGGTCGCGCTCCCAATCATCGGCGCTAACCACGACAAAATCATCCCTAGACCGCATGATTACCAGCAGTGTGCTATGGCACATTTTTTCCAAAACAAAGCGAGCTGAACATGGAGCGGGAATATATATCTTTATTATGCTGATTTTCTGACTCACAAGACGCATCTCCCCCTTGCCCCCATTGCTTATCATCATGCCGGGGCAGCACCAGCCCTTTCAAGGTGGTAACGTATTGAAATTATTAAAAATAATATTTTTGATAAAATCTGTGTTTTAGTTGAGGTGCAGATATAGTGCTATTCATTGGTGAAATAGCAATATACCGAGACAAGATACGTTAGAAATTCGCCGAAATTTGATACGATTTCGACGATTTTCTCAAAAAAATCCAATCAATGTCTAAAATTAAGTATAAATATTAATGAGTTACAATGCGACCTTGAAAGGGCTGCGGGGCAGCACTCATTGAAAACTATCCTGGTCGCAAACGAGCAACCACCAATGCGAAGAGATTCTGATGAGGATAGGGACTGGAAAGCAGGAATCGGATACGACGCGTATTTCGCAACATAACAGCACCGATCTTTAACAACTTGAGCCGAAGCGTTCCTACCTGGGCACGTGCCAGCCCTGTTCCTTTGAGCGCCAGTCGGCGAATACTCTCCATCAGCACATAAGCCAGGCTGGAGAGGGGTAACCGGAACTGATTTGCCCACCAGTAGTGCGCACTGGTGCGATCTGCAAATAGCCCCATCTGCTACTCTTTGATTCTATTCTCCATCTCACCACGGGCACAGTAGAGATCCTCATAGAGTGCTCGTTTGTCACCTTCCAAATTAGTGCGATGAAGCGTGGATTCCGTCCCTTGTCAGTCACCTCCAGCTTGGCAATGACCTGGCGGGGCCGTTTCCAACTTTTTGTTGCATAGTGGAGCCGGAAGAACTCTCGTTGTTTCTCACCAGTCAGCTCAGCGAGTTGTTCAACGACCTGCATACCTGGTTCAACCTTTTGTTCCAGTCGCTTATTGCGGGCAATGCCAACGATGTATTTCACATCATGGGATTCACACCAACCCAGCATTCGGTGGCGGCAGAACCCGGAGTCGCCCCGGAAGATGACCTTAACTTCAGGCCACTCCTGGCGTAGCCTTTTCGTCAGTAAAGCCAGAATAGCCCATGCATGTTTTGCCCCATCAATATTGCTGGGTCTCAAGTAACTGACGAGCAACGGGTGCAATACAAAAAAGTGACAATATAGCCAAGAAATAGCTGGACTCGTATCTTTGTGATAGGTAACATGCAACCGCATGGCCTGG
>JBEVXT010000311.1:0-4030 GCA_040505955.1 Sedimenticola sp.
AGGGTACTGTCAAGAAAGGCGAGTGTTCTCTCCCATGCCAGGTCAGCTGCTTCCTGGTCGAAGTTTTTCCCTCCGTCATTAGCAAAGGCATGGCCTGCGTTGGGATAGATATAGACCTCGTGATTTCCATCCATAGTCTTCAGCTTGGCCTGAAACTCACGGGCATTATCGACCTTAATCGCCCGATCCTTCTCGCCGAAATGGCCGAGAATGGTGGTGCGCATGATGCTCAGGTCATCCGCTGGATTAAAGAAACCGTAGTAGATAACACTACTCTTGACCCCCAGGTTGTTTTTCGCCACCTGATAAGACCAACCCCCGCCAAAACACCAGCCAACGGAGGCGAGACGGGATGTGTCGACACTGCCGCCTTGTGCCCGCAGATAATCGAGGGCGGCATTGAGGTTGGCGAAAGCCGCCACCTTGTCCTTACGAACAGCGCCGGCAAGCACCTTCGCCTGATCCCGGGACTGAGCCACTTTGCCGCCATACATATCAACCGCCAGCGCCACATACCCCTGTTTGGCAAAACGTCGCGCATTCTCCCGTATATTATCGTTCAGCCCCCACCACTCATGAATCAGGATCATCGCCGGTAGATTTTTACCCTCCACCGGTTTGGCAAGAAATCCCATAGCACCGTCGGCACTGTACTGGATCGTCTCAGTGGTGATCTCCGTAGCTGAGACTGTTGCAGATTGAATCAGCAGGATGATTGAAACAAAGAATACCTTTCTTAATAGTAATGTATTCATTAACAAAACCTCTGGAGTGATTATGAGTATTATTCCCTAATATCATCTAATATTTAGAGATGAATACCATAAACTAGCAGTAACACTCGAAATTGACAGGTGAATTAGTATATTATGAAAAACGGTTTTACTGTTTTTCTGCAATTCCCGAACTCAGAGAGTCTCTGAACAAGTGATGAACGGTTGCATTACCCTTAACTTCACCTCGATGGTGCATATGGGGGGTAAGTCAATGGGTTCAGATTTATTCAGAGGCTCCCTGTCAACTGCATGCAAAGCTTTAGCTTAGGAGTTTAGGTGGTGAATTGGTTACTAGATTTATGGGCAAGTGTTCCCGGGCGTTTCACGCCTTTTTTCTCCTGGACTGGAGAATTACGCGATAAAAGCATAGTAAAAGCGGATGTCATTGCAGGCATCACCGTCGCTTTGGTACTGGTTCCCCAGTCCATGGCTTATGCACAGCTGGCCGGACTGCCCGCTTACTACGGTCTCTACGCCTCCTTCCTACCACCCATGGTGGCTGCCCTCTTTGGTTCATCGCGCCAGTTGGCCACTGGCCCGGTCGCCATGGTTTCGTTGATGACGGCTACTGCGCTGGCGCCGATCGCCGCCCAAGGGGGAGACGGCTTCCTGATCTATGCCTTGATGCTGTCGCTGATGGTCGGTATTTTCCAGGTGACTCTGGGGCTGCTGCGCCTGGGTGTTCTGGTGGATCTGTTATCACATCCTGTGGTTGTAGGTTTTACCAATGCCGGTGCCATTATCATCGGCACCTCTCAGCTCAACAAAATATTCGGTGTAGAAAAAGGCGCGGGGGAGCACCACTACGAGTCGGTTTACAACACCGTTTTGACCGCACTTGAACACACCCACATGCCAACCCTCTACATGGGGATCGTTGCCATCACCATCATGGTGCTGCTGAAGAAATACCTGCCCAAGGCTCCAAATGTGCTCGTCGCCGTGGTGGTTACCACTGTGCTGGCCTGGAGCACCGGCTTCGCTGAAAGTGGCGGCAAGGTTGTAGGGATGGTTCCCCAAGGCCTTCCAGGCCTCTCCATACCGACCGATTTCGATTGGAGCATAACCATCTCCCTGATCTCCTATGCTGTGATCATCGCGTTGGTGGGCTTTATGGAGGCGATTGCCATCGCCAAGGCCATGGCGGCCAAAACCAAACAGCGCCTGGACGCCAACCAGGAGCTGGTGGGACAGGGCCTCTCCAACCTCACCTCCGGTTTATTCTCCGGCTATCCCGTCTCAGGCTCGTTCTCCCGCTCTGCGGTAAACATTAATGCTGGCGCCATCACCGGTTTCTCATCCATCATCACCGGCCTGGTGGTGGGTATCACCCTACTCTTCCTCACCCCACTGCTGTACCACCTGCCACTGGCCACTCTGGCAGCGGTGATTATCCTGGCGGTGGTCAACCTGGTAAAAATTGAGCCCATTATCCATGCCTGGAAAGCCGAGCCCCATGACGGTTTCATTGCGGTGATCACCTTCGGCCTCACCCTCTACATTGCCCCACACATCGAGTATGGCATCCTGGTTGGCGTGGTACTTTCGATCATTCTGTTTGTTATCCGTTTTATGCGCCCCCGTGTTGCCGAGCTCTCCCGCTATAAAGACGGCACCATGCGCGACATCTCTGTTTTCCCGGAACTACACGTCAGCAGCAAGATCGCCCTGATCCGCTTTGATGGCTCACTCTTCTTCGGTAATGCAAGTTATTTTGAGTTTAAGGTATTGGAGGTTATGGCCGCCCGCCCCGATCTGAAATACATCATTCTTGATGCCGAGGGCATCAATCAGATCGACTCAACCGGCGAAGATGTTTTGCGACAGGTGACAGACCGCCTCGCGCAGAATGGTATAATTCTGGTGGTGGCCCGAATGAAACGCCAGTTCATGCAGACAGTCAGACGAACAGGCTTGCTGGGAATGATCGGACAGGAGAACTTCTTCTCACGCGTCACCTATGCCCTGGATTACGTCTGGGACAGCCTTGGTGAAGAGTATGATCGTACCAGCTGCCCATTGCGTATGATTTCTGTATAGGGCTCATGGAAGGAGTGAAAATTTCCTGTCAGACCGGTTACTCTTCGGCAGGGGGGTTATATCCACTGTGTAATACTCCGGGACTTGGGCAACAATAAGAGGTACCTGTTCAGATTGCCCCTGAAATTCGTCAGTTCAAGGCGAAAAATGTGAGTTTACATGGCTAAATGATCATTTTTTAACGCAGAAATGGCGGATTTCAGGGGTAAGCTGAATAGTTATAATTAAGAGAAACCATTCTACGGAGGAACAGACATGCCCCATTTTATGGGTGATTTTCGCATCGATGACTTCATGCTGCGATACAGCATCTTTGTTCCACGTTTCTACAATCTCTGTAAATCCTTCGGTTTTGAATCAGGGAAAATCATGCCCTCCCGGGCATTCTGCTCGGATGAGAACCAGGGCTTTCCCATCATTCTTATCACCAAGCACTTCGGCACCTTCCCTTTCAATCATGGACGGGTTGGTGGCATCGTTGCCACCGACCGACATGCTCCCCACTCACACCACGGCAGGGATATGGCGATCATTCAGGCCAGCCACGTCGGCTATGACCCTGGGAGCAAAACCTTTGGCAGTTATCGTCGCCTGCAGATGGATGGTCAAATACCGACACCCACCTGCGGCAAGATCTGCGATATCACCTCATGGTATGAGCAGGAGTATCGATTTGCTCAAGAGAGTATCAACTTTACCTGCCTTAATGGTGTAAAAGCAATCATCATCGATAACCAGCTGTTAAAGCTGGATATTGAGTCCGGGCTGATCCTCCACCTGGATAAATTGCGCCAGGAGGAGGCGGATGGTGAAACAAAGCCACTGCAGGTTTTAAGCACCGCAAAAGCTTATGAGGCCAACGCTCAACTGCAACAGCAACTGGCTGCAGATTATTGGCGGGAAGGGGTGAAAATGCCCATTGGTGATCAGCTGTCCGCTGAGTTTTTCCATTTCAAGCGGAATATCACCACCCAGTTGGAAGATAATAACCATCTGGAGAGCAACCTGGTCCACTCAATGCCCCATATCATCACCTCCCCTTCCCCTGCCCTGGCTGCGGCCCAGGTCAATACCCAGGTTGAGTTTGATCGCGCCTACCGCTCCATCGCCAAGGAGGAGAGTTACCAGGGTAAAAATCTCGCCTTTATCTCCGGCCTTCATATCGATATATCTCCCAGCCCGGGACAGATTTTCCCTCTGACCAAGTTCGTACC
>JBEVXT010000312.1:0-2659 GCA_040505955.1 Sedimenticola sp.
CCAACTGCACCATATCGGCCTGGAGAAAAACCTCCTCCAGCGGCAGTTCCAGCCGCACATCCGCAGCTGTCTCCTTTATTCTCGGAGCGAGTATTTTCAGCGAGTAGTCTATCGCTGCGGGTAGAGATACACTTACCAGACGCCCGCTGGTCTTGCGGGCAAACAGTTTTAACTGTGAACTGATGGTCGCCATTCGTTCGGTCAATTGAGAAATCTGCTGCAGATTCCAGCAAGCTTCCTCCTTACGCTCTCGCTGTAGCAAGGCACGGGAGTTATCTGCATAGGATCGAATGGCTGCCAGAGGCTGGTTCAGTTCGTGACTGATGCCTGTAGCCATCTGCCCAACCACTGCCATCTTGGCCGCCTGGATCAGCTCATCCTGTGTCTGTTGCAGCACTTTTTCTGTCTGTTGGTGCTCCTCAATCTCCGAGGTCAGGCGGGCATTTGATTCAGTCAACTCGCGAGTTCTCTCACGGACGCGCAGTTCCAAATCACGCTTTGCCCGTCGGGCAAATTCAGTGCGCTCCAACAGACGCCGCCGGCGCTGGTAGAGATGGAGCGCCAAAAGAGTAAGCAGGGTAAATGTGCCCAGAACCAGCAGCAGACTGCGCTTCACCTGGCTTGTTACAGGTGCATAAGAGGTAAGGATATGGATCTTCCAGCCAGCCTCGGACATCTCATGCTCCAGCATCAGGTAGCGCCCACGTTCTCCTGCACCGAGGCTGACAATCTGATTTGATCTTCCAATCGTATCAACTACAGAAAGCGCAAGAGGCTTAATCTCTGTATCGGCGTAACGGCGCCCCTCCCGGATGCTTAACTTTGCCTGGGGCGACAGGGGTTGCATGGATTTGAAGCGCCAGTCAGTTTCAGTGGTGATAAAGATCACCCCATCGGGATCGGTAACGAAAAAGCGGTCGTCCGAAAGGCTCCACTCCTGCTCAATCTGTGCAATATCAAGCTTCACCACAACCACCCCCAGAATCTGCTGCTGGTGATGGATCGGGTAGGCAAAATAGTAACCGCGCCGGTGGGAGGTGGATCCCAAGGCAAAATAGCGGCCAAGACGCCCCTCCATCGCCTCCCTGAAATAGGGGCGATAGGAGAAGTTTCTACCCACAAAGGGACGTTCAGATTGCCAGTTGGAGGCGGCAATGGTAAGTCCGCTAACATCCATGAGATAGGTATCTGCAGCACCACTGATACGATTGATCTTCTCCAGGTCGCGGCTCAGGGCTTCAGCACCCTCCCTGTCCTGAGGGTGTTGAAGCTGGTAGACCAGTCGCTTATTGGTTGCCAGCAGTTCGGGCAGCGACTCAAACTTCTCCAGCCGTCCCTGGAGATGCGAGATGTAGAGGCTCAACTGATAGCGCCCCTCCTGCTCAAGACCAGTGAGGGCGCTCTCTCTGCTCAAGCGGGCGGTTTGCCACAGCGCTACGGACAAAACCAGCAGCGTAATCAAAGTCAGAGTGATCTTATTGTTCAAGTTGATCCTATAATTGAGTAACCAGTGACGCTGATTTTGGTCATGTTATCGAGGCAGGAAGTGTAAAATCGCATACAGGATAAGCAGTATTTAGCTCAGACTCACATTTCACTTTGTTGACTCAAAAAAAAACCTCACCAGATGGCGAGGTTTCTTCAGCAACCAAACAGGCTTGCCTGAGTGTCTTTGACAGCCGTGGCTATCTCAAATCACCCTATGTATATCAGGCACTCATACCCTTTCTGCGACGGCTGATGAAGCCGAATGCCATGACAGCAGATCCGAAGAGAATTGCTGCACCAGGAACCGGCACAGCTGCGACAGCTGAGACTTTAAGCTCATACATCGCAGAGTTTGCTCCCGTATCGCCAGTAATATTGATACTAATAAGATCACCGACAGATATGCCGAAGGTATCAAAGTCAGGGCTTAGTGTAACCACACCATTAGCATTTACAAGGGAAGTGGCTGAACCACCATTGACACTCCAGCTAAAGTTTGGCCATGCGTAGGTAGAATCACCAATTACCTGACCGAATAAGGTAATCTTGGCCTCCACGTTCAGTGGTTGGCCGGTAGTGATAAAATCAAATTGATCAGTAATAGCATCAGCTGTTGCCGGAACGAGTGTATAGCTATCATCAAACCCAACAAAAAGATTGTTCGATCCGATTCCTGTCTTTACAAGTGCAGCGTTCGCCCCCATAGAGAAGCACACCAGCAGCAGCCCCCCAAATAATATCTTAGCCTTACGGCCTATTCCTTTCATCATTTTCATGTCTCCAAATTCTCTAGTTAAGTATCGATACTGTTGCAGTGAAAAAATATCCTAACTCAGTCCATCGCCTCACCGCATCAAGAGCCAACCGTCGTCAGCTTGGTGAAAAGTAGCACAAAAATGTGACCCAGTGCAATCTTTTTTCTCAGCCTACTATCTTGATATCGAACCATACCAGATTAAACGCTTTATAGTTCAAGCGGTTATATAAAAAAGCCCCGATAACGGGGCTTTTGTCGGCGGGAAGTGGCAGCGTCAGCCGCCGCGGGTCTTACGCATTTTTTCAATAGTACGCAGCTGAGCCACCGCTTCAAGCAGCTCGGACTGCGCCTTGGCGTAGTCGTAGTCGGCGTGTTGACCGGCGAGGGCGTCTTCGGCCTGGCGCTTGGCCTCCA
>JBEVXT010000313.1:0-6967 GCA_040505955.1 Sedimenticola sp.
AGTTTACCTAGTTCGATAAAATAAAACACAGTCGCGTCTTTTTCATCTGATATTTATATGTCGACTGACCGGGTCCAGAAAAAAAAAAAACGGAGTCTAATATTATTGGACTAAAGTTTACCAAGGTACGAGTTGACCAACATACGAGTTGACTCGGAACCGTGCATTTCAAATACCAATTGAATTGTCAACATATAAACGTATCAACGATACAATTACTGAAGCATGTTTGTGTATATTAATGAAGAACAGCGGCACCATACACTTTGATCTTCGTTTACAGTTGCCAAGGTGGATTTCGCACCTGGTTCGCTACTTTCGGCCCCTGCTTTCCAGGAATTTCCACAGAAACGAAAGTAGCACGCTTACAGGAAGTGTGGGAAAATTAACTCAGCTTTGTATGCGTATTCGAATTTTATGTTATATCTAACAAAATAGCTTTAATTATTATTAACAATTAATATATAAATAACTTAAAAATATACCTGCAATTATTTATTATAACAGTAACCAAATAATTATGCAGATTTTGTACGAATATTCGGCTCATTATTCCTGTTGACGTATCATGCAAACAAACATGTACATGGAGGGGGTGTTGTGGAAATGGACCAACTATTACAGCGGTAGGGGCTCTAGGGGCCGCAATTCCCCCGATATTGTCCAATCTGTAATATTCATACGTTATGCACGTTTAACATCCGTTGACATTGCTTCATCTGTTGTTTATATAGTCATCATATGGGCAATAGATTCTGGATTTCCTGGTGGGAATATAAATACACTTCCTTGTTTACACCTTGTTTACAGCCACATTTTGGTAAATACATGTAGCTATGTAGGCGTTTTTTTAATTATCACAGTTTTTAAACGTCAATCTCTAATCAAACGATCAGTTCTAAGTGTCGCGCAGGCTGTATGTATTGATATTATTGATAACCGATCTCGGGTTACCATTGGTGGTCTGGTAACTTCTTTCTTTTCTCCGTATAAGCTGCCTTTCAATAGGCACACCAAGGCGTAGACCTTGTACGGCACGATAGGATACTGGAAAAATTCTGGTGAAATTCTGGGGAAAATGAGTATTACAAGTTACCGGCAGCCATCACATTCTTAGGAGTTTTGTACGTTCCAAGTGTAACTTGTGGCATAATTCAGATGCTAGTCTGTTGAAGTGCTGTATGGTTTCCTCGTTGTCACTGGTTGAGACCCAATTGCTGTCCAGGATGAATTGTGTTAGACTTTCTCGACTGTTGACATTTGATGGACACAAGTTGTAATATTGGAGGTTTTGAAGAACGGCTTTGATCTTCGGAATGTACAGCTTTCTGATTTGATTTAGAGCCGGACATCTGGTGATGATATGAACAATATCCTCGTCTTCTATACGACACAGCTGACATGTAGGGTCTACAGCACAGTTACTGAATTTGTGTTTGTTAATCTGCATGTAGTATGTTCCAGTCATCATTCTAGCACGGGTGATGCCTTTTCTAACATCGGATACTGACGAGTCCAGATGTGCCCATGTGGGATGCACCGTGTTGATTGAAAGCGAGGTAATATTCATGTATTTAACTGTGGATTTTGTAGCAAGATCCTCTCTGAAGGTATGAGTCCAGTACTCTGACATGGCCGAGTTAATTATCCGTTTCCATTCAGATTTTGGTGGCAGTGCCGTTTGAAGGATTTGTATACTTGGCAGAGAGTACATATTCAAAACTGTACCCACCCTTGAGAAGAAGCTCTTACAGTTGGAAGTGACAGCTGCTTGTCGTTGTAGGAGATTGGTTATAACATCATTGTCACAACTGAGGACAGAATACAATAGACTGAGCTGGCGTTTATGCAGTTCAGCTGCCAGAGGTAGTGCGCCTAGTAATAGATGTAGGACACTCGTAGCAGTTCGTGGTGGTAGGGATTGGAACCTACGGAGGCTGTTCTGATGAAATCTTCGGAGACAGTCGATATTGGAGACGTTAAGTGGTAGGACTTCGAGACCATACAGTAGTCGAGGGATTACGTAAATCTGGTAGATTTTGTACGAGATCCTTGGGTTTAGCCCATTCGAACCATGTACACCTGTACTCATCAGACTATACAGTGTCCGTCTGGCTAAACTGATTCGCTCGTTGATGTTGATAACATTTTCTTTGCTGGACGATCTCACAAGACCCAGATGATCGGCCTTATTTTCAGTATGGATTGTGTTTGAACCTAAGGTCCATGTTGATATAATGTCACTTTTTGTGTGGCTCACTGGAATGATCACTTTGCTTTTTATTGGATGGATTTTGTATCTATGCTGCTCCGAGTATCTGTGCGCGACATTCAGCATAATCTGCAGTTCATCACTGTTATCTGATAATAGGGCAATATCATCTGCGCAGCAAGGAGCGCCTACATAAGTGGTACCTAGGTGAAGCCCAGATTTACTGTTCTCTAGTTCGGCTAGAAGATCGTTGATGTATGCCTTGTAAAAGTGGGTTGATAGCACCCCTCCCTGTCGGACACCTTGTCCAATCTTAAAGCTATTACTGAGTTCATTCCTCCACTTTACTCTCGTAGATAGTCCCTCGTACATATTTTTGATGATGAGCCACAGGTCATGGTGTATGCCTTGATAGTAGAGCTTGTCAAGGAGGATAATATGATCGACCACGTCGAAAGCTTTCTGCGAATCTAGCGTAGCGAGAAATAGTGTAGCACCATTTGTTTCTGCTTCAACTTTCGCCTCTGATATGATGAGACTAGCCATAGTAGGAGATAGTCCTTTTGTAAATCCAAATTGGAGATCTGATTGTGTAACCGAGATGCGTTCAAGAATTATATATTCAAAGAGTTTCCCGAGAACTGCTGTCACAGTTATACCACGATAGCTATCGACTTTTGTTGGATCTTTTCCTTTCTTCAATATCGGAGAGAGAATACCCGTTTTAAAGAGCTCTGGGACACTCCGTTCAAGTAATACGGCATTGAAGGCATCGGCGATGTATTCACTAACAATTGGTTTAGAATGTTTAAGATGTTCGGCTGACAGATTATATTCATCCGGTGATTTACCGACGTTTAATTTTCCGATAGCAACTTCCACTTCTGTATGTGTGATTGGGGCAAGTGAGAACTGTCTGTCTTCATACATTTGGTTGATGATATTGTGGCGGATTTTTGTCAAGTCCATAAAATCATTATCAAAGCCACTGTCCTTTGGAACTGCAAGGTCCTCATAGTACTCGGCAAAGCAACGCTGTTGTGTTTCTTCTGCGAGGACATTCACACCCTTGTGAGATATACATGCTGTCGCGATGGATGTACCGCTGCGGTTACGAGAGATTAGACGGTAGAATAACTTGCTAGAGGGGTTTTCCATAAGTTCATTATATAGGTTTTTCCGATCCATACATTTTTCCTGTCTAATTCGCGACCGGAGTTCCCTTTTCGACTGTTTCACAGTATCGAATGAAAGTCCTGTTTGAGGCCTACCTAAAGAGGTCCAATCTTTGTATACAGCCTTACATTGCGTTTGCAGTAATCGCACAGTAGGAGATGCTTTCCATTTCGGGCCCTTGAGCTTTGTTACTTTGCGTGGAACCGAGGAATCGGCTGCTTCAATGAGACAGTCCACCAAACACGCCACTTTCAATGATGCACTTGATGAGCAGGATGTGTACTTCAAATCTAGGTTCTCCTTCACACTAGAGCAGAATTTCTCAGGATCGGCCTGATCCCATAGGAGAATATGCTTGGACTGGGAGGTTGAACTCTTACGTGCAGTCTGTTGTGTACTTGGAGGTTTTACTTTCAGGTTCGCCGTTACTGGCAGATGTGCGGATAAATTGATGGGATTGGTATCCGAGATGTGATAGCAAGTGATCAGATTGATATCCTGACAGAGAATATAGTCTATCTGAGATCTAGATGATCCATTGTGGTGGATAAATGTCGACTGGTCAGTACTTGCCCACTTCTGTAATCCGTGTTCTACGACAAAGTCCTTAAGCAATATATCGTGCTTATTTGATTTGCGGGGTGTTAAGAGAGTACCGTTGAGATCACCACACACTATAACTTCATGATCAGATTGGTATTTGCCAATGATATTATGAACTATGTCCAGACAATCAAGATACTGTTCATTCGAGTTAACACTAGGATTGTTAGTAGGCATGTATGCATTCAGAAGGCATATTTTCTTTTCCGCATTTATGGAAACTGCAATAATGCGATTATTTCCGTCTGGAAGCCTTTTCACATGAGCTGACCACGTCTTAGGCCATAATATTGCTACACCTGCCTGTCCTTTCGGCAATCTCGAACCCGTCAGAGGATCTGATGTGTCGTGGCATCGTACCATGTTGTCACATTCTGGTAGTATGAGGTTTAGGTCGGTAGATTGGAAATCCCATAGAAAATGTTCTTGTATGCAGATAATTGAAGTTTCAGTTTGTAGTGACTGTAGATAGGTTGCATTGCTTCTACATCCCTCAACATTAAATGTAGTTACTTGGATTGTCTTACTGTGGCTATCTCGGTCAAGAGGGGGGGCTCCGGTGGTAGCCTCAGGAGGCTGGGGATACGTAAAAAATGAGATGGGCTCTTTCCCGTGGAATGCGGGACAGGCCCGGGGTCTGCTGGGGGCTGTAGAGCAGGGTTAACAGCAGAGACTGGCTGGCCGTGTGGAGGTATGACGACATTGGAGGGGATACACTGGATGGGCGCTGGACTACTAGGTTGAGTACATGCAGGTAAACTATCAGTATGCAGGGTTTCACCATGTGATGGAGCAGGCCCAGGATCTACTGTGAGTTGTAGAGGCGGATTAACGACAGAGAGTGGCTTGTCGTGCAGGGGCGTGTCAACGATGGGGGGGACATGCTGGATGAGTTCTGGGCTACCAGCTTGCGGGCGTGCAGAGGAACTGTCAGCATGTGAATTTCCACCATGTGAGTTTACACCGTGTGAGGGCGAGGCAATGTTAATGGGATTATCAGCCGAGAATCCTTCGTTAATCTGCTGGGGCCTACCGTGGATAACATTATCCTGGATCACTGCATGTGATTGTAGAGTAGATGTGCAACCATCGCTGTCACTAGCCTGGCTAGCTCTTTCCATGGGCTGTGGTTGGCCCGGTAACACTGTGTGTGGTTGTGGTATGGGTACCTGTGTAGCATGGGCAGCATGATACCCCAATGGTCCAAGAGTCTGGGGTCGCTGGGCTTGATACCCCATCGGTCCAAGAGTCTGAGATCGCTGGGCAGACTGGTTACCCAGATGAGTATGTATAGGGTGTAATTGTATGCCCTGCCATGACGCAGCTTGTCTAATCAAGGTTGGTTGAGGCGGTACAGTATGGAACGCTGTGGTTGCCGGCGCATATGGATATGCATTGTGAGTTACCGGTGCATGATAGTACTGTGGAATATACCGTGGAGTATGTATAGTGTTATACTGCTGAGGGTATGGGAATGCACCCCAGGAGGGAGGTACATGAGTCGGTACTGAGGGTGGTACAGGGGGGGATATGGCATATATCTCTCCCTGTTCATCTGCAATGCTAGATGCGTGTGCAATGACGAGTTAATGGTCATATTTTGGGTAATCTGGTACTCTAGCATCTGCACCCTATTGGCCAGAAGCTTGTGCTCCAGCTCTTTCGAGCAGTCGCACGAATGCGTATGGTTAACTGGTGGGTGTTGGGGCTGTTCAGCTGTGTTGTTACGTGACATCTGGAGAAGGTCAACAGTTGAAGTGAGCTGTTTGATCTTGTTTTCAAGATCAATAATATAAGTACGCTGATGTATGGAGTTGCTAGTATCCTCAGCTTTGGCCTTGGATGTACGGTTGGGGGGTTTCTTTGGTTTCGCGGCTAGCGGTATGGGGGTAGACTGATCTTGGTGCAATACTGCATCGGATAATGTTTCACCTCTGGGAAGAGGAATGTCAGTGTTGGTACATGGAGCCTGTACCGTAGGTTGATGCAAGTTTGGCCTGATAGATGGTGTGCCTATCTGAACAGAGGCTGCAGTAGGAGTAGCGCGCTGCACCAATGGTGTAGTATTATCGGGCGTATGTATTTGAACAGCCGAGATGTTGGGTATGTCGTTAGGTACAGAAACATTTGGTATGCTATATTCACCACCAGGGGTGACTGGGTCAGAAGTAGTATGTGGAATAACCCTATGGTTGGGCGGGGCACTAGAAGGCTCAGATACATCTGTGGTTACATCGGGTGGGACAATGGGTGGAGGGGTGGGAATACTTATTGGAGTTGCAATATCTTGCGGAGATACACGATGTGTTGGGCTTTGGTAGATCAGGTTCTCATTGCATGAGTTGCAAATGTAGGGTATATCCTTGTCAATCAGGCTAATGTCACTTGCTTTGAGATTGATACATCTATAATGGTACCATTCATCGCAGTCGTCGCACGCAATGGTATTCTCATTGGCAGGTTCATCACACGCAGGACATATGAATTGTTGTGAATTGTTCATGGATGTGTCGATTTCACTAATCGAAGGGGCTACTAGTGCCTTATGATTACAGTTCGTTTGGTTCAGCTTGCCTGAAGACGATTCCAAGTTTGAGACTCTCGCGCCGTCAATTTGGGTTGCTAGGGAGTTATTTGTCACCGACAAATGTTTAAAGTTGCGCCTTATTTCGTTACAAAGCGGTTCAAACAGTTCATCACTGAAAGCTTTCAGGCCGGGGCCATTTACTAGCATCCTTGATGTGGTGTGATAGAAGTTCACTGTGAATTTCAATAGTTTGCCAGAGGAGCCGTCTTGTTTACGGTTATAAACTTTCATGGTCTGATCTACCTGATTACCGTCCTTATCTGTACTATGTTCACATATTACCGAGTAAGCCGCATCATCCAATTTTTTGGATGTAAGGAGTAAGCCGCATCATCCAATCATCCAATAATAGCGTAGCTGAGGATAACATCCCACTGTGTTGACACATC
>JBEVXT010000314.1:0-1645 GCA_040505955.1 Sedimenticola sp.
ACTGAAAGTACTGGAGCCTCCATCTAAAAAACACGACACTGAATCACTTTACGAGTGCTACTCAAGAGCCGCCCACGCCGCCGTCTATGCACTTAGACTGGCCCAGGGCCACCACGATGAGAGACCGGAACAGATCGCCATTGCGGCTCTACTCCATGGCTGTGGTGAAATGGCATTGTGGGTTGATGCCCCGGAGGAGATGCAGAAGATAGAGCAACTGATCACCAGCGGTGACAGTCGCGACCACGCCGCCATATCGGTTTTGGGCTGCACCCTTGAGCAACTCAGCCTCGGCCTGGCTGAGCTGTGGCATCTTCCACCGCTGGTTATCAGGGCGGTCTCCCCTGACGGTGCATTTGAAGAGCGCCCCCTAGGGGTGATGATAGCCTCTGCTCTGGCACAAGAGACTGTTTCCGGCTGGTACTCCGACGAGGTTGCTGAGCTGATCGAATTAACCGCCGATTACCAGCGGATCACTCCACAAAAGGCCACGGGGTGCTGTCATAGCTGGGCTGCGGAAGCGGCCGCTAACCTCTACGATCTGACGATGCCGCTGTCGGTTTACAGCCTTATGAATCCGGAGATCATCACCTCCCCTGCTATGGAGGAGAGAGCGACAACTGCCGGGAGTCCCCGCCCACAGACGGCTGTCGCCTCCAATAAACCGACCCAAGCGGTGGAGAAACCTGCACCATCTCAGGAGAAAAGCCTACAGATCGACAGCCAACTGCTGCAGGAGCAGGTAATTCTTACCTTCAGGGAGATGCGGGAGAAACTGGGGGTAAAGCGAGCCATGTTCGCCAGACTCACCCCGGACAACCGCGTACTGAAGGTAAAATTTGTCATCGGTGCTGAGAAAAACGCCCCCCTGCGCCAGTTTCAGCTTAATCTGGATGATAAACACCTCTTCTCCCTGCTGATGAAACGGCCCCAGTGCTTCTGGCTGAAACCCGCCAACCGGGACAAATATCTTCCACTGATCCCCGAATCACTCCAACCCTCTCTGGAGATGAGCGGTTTTTTTGCCGTCTCCATCTTTGTCAGACAGCAACCTCTGGGTCTGATCTATGTTGACTTCCCCTCCCTGGAGCACCTCACCCAAGAGGGTTACGAACTTTTCCGGCAACTGGGGCAAACACTGGGCACCGAACTGGGAAATAGGGATTGACACTCTCCCAACCATTCCCGCACTAGGGCAACTGCGGTATAGTCACCCTATTCTATCACTTCTCAGCAGCAGAACAGCCGTGCCTCAACAGCAACTCAGTTACGTTATCCGCGGCAGCCTCTATCTCAATATCACAGACCGCTGCACCCTGGCCTGCACCTTCTGCCCAAAAACCCAGGGGGTGAAGGTGGTTCAGGGCTTCGACCTGACGCTGGATCACCGGCCAACCAGCGAAGAGATTATTGCCGCCATCGATGATCCCGCACGCTATGAGCAGATAGTGTTCTGCGGCTACGGTGAACCGACCCTGCGCTTCAAGGTGCTGATGGAGGTTGCACAACATATCAAAACCCACGGCGGTGGGGTAAGAGTCAATACCGACGGTTTGGCCAACCTGGCCAACAAGCGTAATGTGCTACCGGAGATGGCTGAGTGCGTGGACTCTCTGTCAATCTCCCTCAATGCCCAAAACGCCGA
>JBEVXT010000314.1:1745-7115 GCA_040505955.1 Sedimenticola sp.
CTGGAACAGCAGATCTACGGCCTGCTGCTCCACTGCGTTGAACCCGCCGCCAGTGGCGGTGCCAATCGGCTGCTTGATCATGAGATGCTCTACCTTCTATTGAGAGAGCGCAATCCCAGCTACATCGAAGCACTGCAGCACCCTGCAGCGATGACCATCCCCGCCAATGAGGTGGCGGGAAAGGTACTTCGCCCGGCACGCAGCGGCCCGGTGTTTATGATCCGCCCCGACGGCAGGCTGCACATGCGCTATACCGACAGAACACGCAGCATCGAATGGCGTGACGACCCACTCACCCGGGAGGCGGTAACGGCCCTAAAAGAGTTGCTGAAAAGCGACACCCCCTACCACTTCGAAGGCACACTGCAGAGTGGACAGGGATTGATCAGCAGCAATGTGCTCCATACGCGGGAACGGTTTGAAAACGGCACACCCCAGCGCCTGCTCTACCGGGCGCGTTACTTTGACACCATTGCCAGTGAAGTATAGAGGTAGCCACCCTCAATCCTGACGGTACGGGTTTTCATACCGCCCGGAACAGTGTTTATTATTATGCTGAGTAGCTGTCGCGCATTTCCCGTTTCAGGGTTTTGCCAGCAACATTGCGCGGAAAATGATCGTAAACAACGACATCATGGATGCGTTGAAACTTGGCCCCAACCCGCCCGTTGACCCAGGTGATGAACTCTCCCTTGCCACCTATCGAGCCGTCGTTGTGGAGGGTGATGGCGGCAATGGGGATCTCACCCCACTTCGCATCTTCAACACCGAACACAGCCACCTCGGCTACTGCCGAATGTTGGATTATCACCTCTTCAATATCCTTTGGATAGACGTTGACCCCGCCGGAGATGATCATATCCTTCTTACGATCGACCAGAAACAGATAACCCTCCTCATCAACACGCCCCATATCACCGGTAAACAGCCAGCCGTCACGGATCGCCTGGGCGGTGAGATCCGGGCGCTTGTAATAGCCGGGCATCATCATTGGGCCACGGCCACAGATCTCGCCGACCTCACCATCCGGCAGCTGATTGCCCGCCTCGTCGACTATTTTCATCTCGTAGAACGGGATCGGACAACCCACCGAGCCCACCTTGCGCAGGGCATCATGTTTGTCGAGAACGGTCATAAAACCCTCGGTAAGACCGTAGAGTTCGTAGAAGCGACCAGGTAGAACTTCGTTCAGCTTGTGCTTGTACTCCAGAAGCAGAGGAGCACCGACATTCTGGATCATCTCCAGTGACTGCATCCTGGTAGGGTCGAAGTCGGGATGGTTGAGCAGTGCCGATATCTGTGCCGGCACCATGATGATATGAGTGACCCGGGAGTTGGCGATCTCATCCATCACCCGGGCAGCGTCAAAAGCCTGATGCAGAATGTAGCTGCAGCCGACGAACATCCAAGGCATGAAATCGAGCATCGAGCCGTTAAAAACAATGGATCCGGCATGGAGCACCACGCTCTCTGGAGTCATGCGCCAGGCGGCGCTGAACTGGGTGCAGTAGTTGCCGCGTACCTGGTGGGTATGGACGATGCCCTTGGGCAGACCGGTGGTGCCGCTGGAGTACATGATGTTGTAGAGATCATCACCAATGAGTTCTGCATCGGGTGGCTCGGCATCTGTAGCGGCAGCTACCAAGTCATCGTAAGTGATGAAACCGTGGGGTACCTGTGAGGTTCCGACCAGGATAAACCGTTCATCTGCAATAGCACTCAGGCTGGGGCGAATCTCCATCAGGATTGAGGCAAAAGCGGCATCGGCGATCACGCACACCGTATCTGAGTCATTGAGCAGGGATTTCAGCCCCTCGGCCTGCAGCATGGTGCTGTTGGGCACGATAACAATGCCGGTCTTGGCCGCCGCCCAGTACATCAGCACCAGTTCCAGGCAGTTGTTGAGTACCGTCGAAACCTTGTCGCCCTTGCTCAGCCCGGCCATCAGCAAGGCGTTGGCAAGTCGGTTCACCTCGGCATTCAACTGCCGGTAGGAGAGCCGCGACTCACCCACTGCCAGTGCCGGATGATCACCGCGATAACGGGCATGACGCGGCAGCAGGGTTCCGATATTCATTGAGAGGCTCCTGATTTATTGTGAGGTATGAGTTTCAGACCGCTGATGATGCCCAACCGGTGGTATAGCGAAGACTGTTGATATTTGCCGGAAATGCACGCGAATAATACAAAAATATCGACTAAATTTCGCGCCGCAGGTCGGTTTATTATGGTGTACCCCTAGGGGATAATAAGTAAAATGACTTCATATTCGCATCTATTCGCGTCTATTTCCGGCTGAATTTCAGAGGTAATCAGGTACAGAACTTTTTGACGACACTCTCAAGATTTTTGGCCAGAATGTAGAGTTCATCCTTTCCCAGATGCGATTTGGTGATACCAAGGGCGGTGCTCTCGGCAATGTTGCGCATATCCGTGACATTTTCAGCCACCTCGCTGGTCATCGCACTCTGCTCTTCAGTGGCTGTTGCAATCTGTGCAGCAAGGCTGGTAATCATACCCACTGAACCATCAATATCCTGCAGCGCATCCCCCGCCTCATTCGCCTGACCAACCACTTGGTCGGTCAGGCTCCGCCCTTTAGCCGTCCCCTCCACAGCTTCGCCAATACCCGCCTGCAACGACTCAATCATTGACTGAATCTCTTCCGTTGATTGCTGTGTGCGCTGTGCCAACGTCCTAACCTCATCGGCGACCACTGCGAAACCACGCCCCATATCACCCGCCCGAGCCGACTCAATCGCTGCATTCAGGGCAAGAAGATTGGTCTGATCGGCAATTGCACGAATCGAACTTAAAATTGAAGTGATATTGTTACTCTCTTCAGCAACCCGCTGAATTATCCGGCTGGTCTCATCAATCTCGTTCGAGAGATTATTGATCGAAGTGATAGTCTGGTTGACGATCTGCAGACCACTCTCCACATTATCCTTTGCCTCATTCGCCGCACCGGATGCTTCTGCGGCGTTTTTTGCGATCTCCTTAACAGTGACCGAAACCTGATTGACCGCCGTAGCGACCATATCGCTCTTCTCCTTCTGCCCCTCCACCCCATCGCTTGTGTTCGCAATCAGAACCGAGGTCTGCTTCGCCGTCTCGGTCAAGCGCCCCGCATTCTCGCTGATATCAAAAATAGCCTTCTGCAGCTTCTCCATTACAGCATCAAACCAGTTGCTCAACTCCCCAAGCTCATCCTGGCTTTCCCCCCCAATGCGCTGGGTTAAATCACCCTCGCCCTCAGCGACATTGCGTATACCTTCGGTGACTTTCCGTATCGGTGCGAGAACAAAGCGAGAGAGTAGCCAGGAGAGCGCCACCAACGTGACCAGATCAAGAAGCAGGATCTCCAGCAGATAGAAGACAATCAGTTCCCTGAGGGTCTGATCCACCTCAGTGTGATCGGGATAGAGTTCAACCAGGCCAATCACCTTGCGTGATTCACCTTCACCATAATGGAGCTTTCTGAAGATCCTTTCAGATTTATCCACCGGCGGCGCTGTAAGCTCCGCTATCTGCTGTCCATCGCTCTTGTCAAAGCCGGCTATCTGAGTATCGTCTACACCTATTACCCGTATGGCGCCGATCCCACTGCCGCCCAATTCAGACTGCGCAATCTGCCTAACCACCCTTTCATCATAATTCCACAGGGGCTCAGGCAGGCTTGTCTCCATCCGATCAAGGGCGGTATCAAGTTGCCGCTGGTGCCAAAGAGTCAGCTGTTCCTGCTGTCGGAAATAGCCGTAACCGCCTGATAACGTCAGCACCAGTGTCACTATCACAACAAAGCTCAGATTGAGTTTTACTTTGAGGCTTCTCATCATCCTACCGTGAGTCTGATCGGTCATTCCGACCAAAAACTTCCGCCCAGCCGATTGGAATAGTTCAAACCAACCTGCCCCAATGTCGCTGTCACATATAAGATCTTTCTATAGAGAATAGTCGTCATCCCCCGAATTAACTTAAAAAAATAACATACAATCCCGCACCAGTTTGATAGGGAATTGATAAAGATCAGTATACCGATACTAATCACTTTCAAGGCAACAAAACACTCCAGGCATCACAATTGATTGTTTTTATGCCGGTTTAAGGCCCGCCACAATAAAAAAATACTCCAGAAATACGCCTCAAATTCTCCACAAACCTTCGGGGTTTTGTCTAGTATTGGGGTACGTATGGAATAACAGGTAACCTGCAATGAAAAAACTACACCCTCTGAGCATCCTGATTTTACTCATCTCCGGAACCCTGCTTGCACCGGGCAATGCATCGGCGGATCCTTTCAAGAACCTTACCTTCTGGACCGAAAACTACGCCCCCTTCAACTACAGTCAAAACGGGGAAACCCAGGGTATAGCGGTCGATCTGATGCTCGGGATATTCAAGCAGGTCAAATCGTCCAAGACGTTAAACGACATCAAAGTAATGCCTTGGGCCAGAGCCTACAAACTCGCCCAGGAAAAGAAAAATACAGTGTTGTTTGTGATGACCCGCACCAAAAGTCGGGAAAACATGTTCAAGTGGGTCGGCCCCGTCGCCCCTACCACCATCGGCATAATCGCAAAAAAGGGGCTGATGGCGAAGATTAACAGCTTTGAAGACCTGAAGAGGTACCGCCTGGGTGCGATCCGTGAAGATATCGGTGAGCTGCTTCTGAAGAAAAGTGGCTTTGATGCCAAAAAAATCCAGTTAACCAACTCATCAGCCAACACAGCAAAAATGTTGGCCTCCGGGCGCATCGACATGTGGGCCTATGAGACCCAGGTAGCACTGTGGAACCTGAGAGAGGCAGGAGAGAACCCCGATGATTACGAGGTTGTTCACAACCTTGAAGAGTCGATGCTGTACATCGCCATTCAGAAAGATACCGATGACGCTGTAGTCGCCAGAATGCAGGAGGCACTGGACGCTGTAGTAAAATCCGAATAACTACCCAGTAGTACAGGTAAAGGCATATTTATTAGCATGACTTGAAGTTGATTACGCTGATACTGCCGGGTGAGCATGGGGTCGGAGTCGATTGCATAAAAAAAGGTGCACTCACCAACAATCTCGGCGCAATGCTTCCGCTCCCAGCTCACGCTTCTTACCCACATCCCTGTGGGCAATCGACTCCGATCCCTGACAACATACGCTTCCGGAAACAACCGGGCGATACTGGATTATTGAGAAGTTAGGTGCATTACTTCAGTTTATTTTTCATGGTTGATTTAATAAGCTTCCCAAAGCGCTTATCTTTCTTTCTTTTTTCTAAATAGGACATTTGATTAAACTCAGACTCTTTTTTCATCTTCAGATAATTTTTATAGCGTTTTTCCGTTAGGTCACCGCTCTTTATAGCAGCCAATATCG
>JBEVXT010000315.1:0-4424 GCA_040505955.1 Sedimenticola sp.
TGAACCTCGACGGTGACCAGGGGAGCGTTGATGCCGCTACGGGCGCGGCTGTAGATCGTGGCGAGAGACATGGTTACCTTCCGTGGAGCAGGTGTTTGTTGCAGTTGGCGGAGTTGTTCAGCACATTGCCTGCAACCCGCTTGGCGAGGTCATCAAATAGTTTTGGATCAATCATGGGCGGAACCATGGCTGGGCCGGTGTCGTATGTCATGTGCAAGACCAAGATACCCATTAATTGACTCAATCTAAGATGATGGGTGTCCTCATCTTTGCTCGAAGCGGGTGATTATCAGAACGAAAAAATGGGAGCCTAAGCCCCCATTTCCGATCCAGGTAATTACGCCTACAGAATCTAATCTGCCCTGCTTTTCTGTTTAAAAATAGCTAGGCAGTACACAACTTCCCAAACTCAGCACTATACTCATCAAGATCATCATCAATCTGTTCAACCATGTGCTTCCTATGTTCCACTTTCTGCTTAGGCCCATTCCAGTTGAATAGGCTGAGAAAGCGGGCAAGCAATATGAGTATGGGGAAAAATAAGTGTCTAAGCACTCTTGTGTCAGTCTGCAATATTTCGTTCATGACGCTGAAGGTTGAACTCGCAATGCGACAATACTCTTCGTTGTCAGTCTTATCTATCTTTTCGAGCACAGCACGGATCTTATGTTGCAATTCTTTATTTTTGTGAAATGAAAAAAGAAACCTCAGGTAGTCTGTAACTTGAAATGAGCGGCTTGCTTTGATTGCAGCATTAATTATCTTGATTAAGGTAAGGTACTCTTCAGACTTTTCATCTAAAGATTCGCTCATCGCTAACAGAGACAACTCATCTCTGAGTTTGTACAGCTCAAACCGTTTCCTGTTTTTTAAAGCTGGCTGTAAGTATCTATAGTTAATAAATGCAATAGCCCAAATACATGTGGCCACAAACAAAAAGTTCACCACTAACATCTCACTCTCCGTCATCCTTTTTCTTCCAAAGGGTCTTCAGTATCAAAGTCCGATGTATGGTGTACATCAAGGCTTTTTAACTTTCCATGTTCATATCCATGGACGAGAGCACGCCTATGGTCTGTAAGATCCTGAATATGTCGACGATATACCTTCTCTTGAATGACATTGGTAATTAAGCTTACAGCTAACACTGATGTAAGCGGGAATATGTAGAAGCGCTCGCTAGCTAAAAATCCCCCAACACCACCCAGTGCACCCTGCAGCTCCCCCACTGGGACTTTATACGTGACATAAAATGCCCAAGCAATAATAGCAAATATTATGAGGCCTATGATATTTCCAGTTTGGGCCAAGTCATACATAGCATCAATCAGCCTAATTACTACATCGGCAAAATTAGTTCCCTCTTTACCCCGAGCACCACTCTTGCGCTTGGGACGCTTAGACTTCCGCGCCACAAAATATCCTTAAACCTCAAACAAGCTTATAGGCCCAAAAAACAAACTTGTCAAACAAATTGGCTAAAAAAATGCCGCGTAACCATACCAGAATCCGCGACAATAGTGCAACTAGCGTTCAACAGAACCTGGCCACTCCCAAGCACCCTTGTCATTTATTCATCTACACAGGCCTGTGGAAAAGCTTGACTTCACAAAAAGCAAAGCTCACCGACTAAGTCAAATCTGAGCAATTTAGTGGATATTCAGAGCAAGCACTACGAGTCCTATGCGTCTCACTGAGCTATTGCTGCTGATGGGAGGTACCTGAGCTACCCTGCCAAAAGTGTCAGATCTGACATTTACTGTCAGCTATACGCTCCCCGTGGCTGACGCTTAAGCTACCTCAGAAGTCAGTATCAACAGCTTCTCCTTCAATCTCATCAGGTGGATACACCCTGATATCCGCGCTGTACCTGTAGAGGTCGTAGAGTGACCGCTAAACTGCCTCAGATATGATCTCAGTGTTACCCTTACCGCGATAAGATGATGGGTGTCCTCATCTTTTCTCATCTTTTTATGGCGGTCTGCAGCGCCTCTTCCTCGCTCATCTCCGGCAGAATGCCGGGTAAACGGCTCGCCAGCATCGACTTGCCGGTACCGGGTGATCCGATCATCAGCAGGCTGTGACCACCGGCGGCGGCGATCTCCAGGGCGCGCTTGGCGTGGTGCTGCCCACGGACATCCGTCAGGTCGGGGTGGGGGAGTGTCAGAGGGGAGGCTTCGGTGGGAATCACCGGTTGCAGCCGGTTACCCTCAATCATATGTTCGCACACCTCCAGCAGGTGGTCGGCGGAGAGCACTCTGGCACCCTCCACCAGTGCCGCCTCGGCAGCGCTCAGGCTTGGCAGTATCAGTGAACGCCCGGCGCTTCTCGCCGCCAGTGCCACCGGCAGCACTCCCTTTACCGCCCGTAACTCTCCGGAGAGCGCCAGTTCACCAAGAAATTCATAGCCCGAGAGCGCCTGCAGCGGGATCTGCCCGGAGGCGGCAAGAATACCGAGCGCGATGGCGAGATCAAAACGCCCCCCCTCCTTGGGCAGGTCGGCGGGGGCGAGGTTGATGGTAATGCGCTTGGGCGGGAACTCGAAGCGGGAGTTGAGCAGCGCCCCCCGTACCCGATCCTTGCTCTCCTTCACCGCCAGCTCCGGCAGGCCGACCATGGAGAGAGAGGGCAGGCCGTTGGAGAGATGAACCTCGACGGTGGCCAGAGGGGCGTCGATACCGCTGCGGGCGCGGCTGTAGAGCGTGGCGAGAGACATGGTTACCTTCCGTGGAACAGGTGTTTGTTGCAGTTGGCGGAGTTGTTTACACACCGCTGTACTCAGTGCCGAACGTAGAGAGTGTGCAAATGGATAACGGCTGGTAACACTATAAAACAACTACAGTGCAGGAAAGAAGAGATTTTTTTTCAGATGATGACTATCTGCACCCGCAAACCGCAGTGGTTACTCCTGCGGGATCCAGGTGTCGGTGAGCTACCCCTTGCCAGCCGCGCTCTCCAGCTCCGCCACCTGGGCTTCCAGCCGCTCCAGCTTCTCCCGTGTACGCAGTAACACCGCCTGCTGCACTTCAAACTCTTCACGGGTTACCAGGTCGAGGTGGGTAAGGGCCGCTTCCACAGCTGAGCGCAGGTTTTTCTGCAGATCTTCCTGAAGGTGCTGCAGCCCGCTGGGTACATTTCCTGCGACCCGCTTGGCGAGGTCATCAAATAGTTTTGGATCAATCATGGGCGGAACCATAACCAGAGCAAGGAGAGATGTCCATTATTTAGTTTCATCCATAAATAGAGACATCTGGACGCAGAGGCCGCTGAGAAGCGCAGAGTTCACAGAGAAAACCCTTATTGCTCAATAATAACTCAAGTTTCGGAGTTGGAATCTATCGATAATAGGTTTCCTACTCGGGGTCGGAGTCGATTGCGCAGAAATAGTGAGTATTTCCTGAGATATTCAGCGCAATCGACTCCGACCCCTCACAACACACTTCCCTTTGCGATCTCTGCGTCCAGCTTTTTATGTTTCAGGACGGACACTATTTAGCATTTGCCCTGAAATAAAAAGCGTAATACGGGGAGTCCGGGGGAGACGCATGATTTTGGTGCAAATCGTCGCCCCGCACCAGTCGGGTGCGATCCAGTTTTGTGCAGTGGTGTGGGTATGACGGCCGTAAAATATCGTATCTAACTGTTATCAAATAATATTTATGATTGGCACGGGAGCTGCAAAGGAGAGCGTGTCAGCAGCCGGGGTGTCCCGGTAATTGAAATAGCAAACAGGAGATAGGTAATGAAACTGGTCACGGCAATCATCAAACCCTTCAAGCTCGATGATGTGCGGGAAGCGATATCCGATATCGGCGTATCCGGAATTACGGTGGTCGAGGTCAAAGGCTTCGGCCGACAAAAGGGGCATACGGAGCTCTACCGCGGCGCGGAGTATGTGGTCGACTTTCTGCCCAAGATCAAGGTTGAGGTGGCGGTAAGTAGCGACTTGGTTGAGCCATTGATCGAGGCGATCACTACAGCGGCGGGAACCGGCAAGATCGGTGACGGCAAGATTTTTGTCTCCAGCCTGGAACAGGTGATCCGTATCCGCACCGGTGAGACCGGCGTCGAAGCGCTCTAGTAACTCAAGTTTCGGAGTTCACACGGTAGTTTATGCCTGTTGTGATGCGGTCTGCGGCAGGGGTCGGAGTCGATTGCGTTGAATATGTTGGGAAATACCCGCTATTTCAGTGCAATCGACTCCGACCCCGGGTGTGACCCCGGAATCACACGGGGAACTCGTTGAACACTTAATGCTTGACCAATATTTATGAGGTTTGTAGTAATGGAAAACCATATTTTTGAATTGCAGTACGCCATCGACACCTTTTACTTTCTGGTAATGGGTGCGCTGGTGATGTGGATGACGGCCGGTTTCGCCATGTTGGAAGCCGGTCTCGTCCGTGCCAAGAACACAACCGAAA
>JBEVXT010000316.1:0-7065 GCA_040505955.1 Sedimenticola sp.
GAGGATGAGAACCGCTGGGTTAGGGTATGTACAGTTATTTTTTCTGCTTTATCCCAAATGAACTAGAGGACCCCTGATGTACCCTTCAGTAGAAACCAGAGTCCCCCTCCCCAAACCAGTAGTGCATATTGTGTGAATAAGATTATAAAACTCTTTGTTTTGACCTGCTGGAATATTGTAGCTACACACAACTGCTTGTCTTATCATTTAAATGTCTCTCGCATGAATAGTGAGTGGAGAATTAGAATGTTTCACGTAGGCGATGGGATAGTGACCAAGGTGAAATACCTGTATCTATAAATAACATACTATTACTACGTTTATGATAATAGTAAACCAGTGAACCAATCAGCGGCAAGGTCATAAACCACGTGCATGGCTCTGTGTAATTGATTGTCAAAACCCATGGCCTTGATATCATAATAGCAGATGTACTGCGTATTTATTTTGAGTATGGAGTTTTGTGTCTACAACTATCTTTTATTTGAACAAGTATATCCAGTGTGTCTTGCACCACTTATAATTTGGAAAGCGTGTCGTATAACATGTATGTGCATGTGTGTATTGCCGGGAGAGTGGATGGTATATTGTGTTTCCGAGAGGTGTAGTCCCAGACCAGCCTGCGCCGCCGCGAAGTCTGATCAGTGTCTACACTTTTCAACAATTCACATAATCAAATTTCAGACGCATATAAAGCCAAATAATTGCGTCAGCTAGCCAGGATTTAAAATGGTCAAATACCAGACGGGCCCCTCAGTCTCGTGGCGATTCTCACATGGGGCTGTGTTAATGTGTATATTAGGGGTAGTATGTGCACATAGTATTTTTCCGTTTACATACTATTATGTAGTTTTGTACTTGATCTTCGTTGAGCTACGTTATACATTCATATTTAGATCTGTTTGTACTGGTATTATTATTATTTTGTACAATTATTCTGTCACAAACACTGGGCTCCTTTTATTACGCTACATTAAGTAGGGACTTGCACAACAAATGAGATTCCATTCAATAGAAACATGTATATTCACATGGGGCTCATCATGATCACCTGACCAGTTCGAATTTCAGTGAATTCCATATTCCTGTAAATGTCCTTTTTCCAATGTTCATTCTGCTCTGTAATATGACAACTTTCTTTTCAGTACTTCACTTTTCCCTGATTCATTCTAGTTCGCCTCTATTTGATTTTTTATGTAGGAAGATTTGCCAGTTGAGTCTCAGCTGCTCATCCTGGTTGTCCCCCGATTATGGAATCACCTAATGTATGTCGATATTTCTGTATACAGGATGAGGATAGGCCTCTTTGTTGTTTTGCAGTCCCTGATGAAGGGTTGCAGATCTTTCACAAGTTTCGAGTTATATATTTGCCTTTCCAGCAGACTCCTTCGTTGCGGAGACATTCATCCGAACCCAGGACCGACTAACATACCTAACACAAGTACAAACATTACTGAACTAACCCAACACAAACTATCCATTGTTCACTATAACATTCAAAGCTTCTTACATAAAAAAGATCTACTCTACTCCGAACTATCTGACTTTGATATTCTTTGCTTCACAGAAACATGGCTCACAGACAACACCCCCTCTGCTGACCTTCTCTATACACACTTCAAAGCTCCATTTCGACAGGATAGGGCGACCGACGCTCATGGCGGTCTATTGGTCTATATAAAGGTGCAGGTTTATTCTATCAGACGACATGATTTAGAGGTACCAGGGAATGAATGCATATGGATTGAAATTCATCAACAAAATACTCGCACATTGGTTGGTACTTTCTATAGACCTCCTAACGCACAATATCTCACAACAATACAGTCTCACGCAATCAATTACGCAACCAACCCACTTCACAGAGACCAGGTCGTCACTTATAGACATTTTTCTCACTTCATCAGATGTCCAGGTTGTATTATCCGGTGTGGGAGAACCGTTTCTAGACCAGCACGTTAGATTTATTGCCCTACCTTTCTACTTCTGAACTATGCAAAACCTCGCACTCAAACATATACACGCAAAATATGGAAATATGAACAGGGTGACTATCATACACTTAGACATTCAGCTGACACATTCAACTGGCAATCCCTAATTCATCCAGACATCGATAGATATGCACACAATATCACTACTAAGATTTCTCAATTAGCACATGATTCTATTCCTAATAAGGTTGTTACTGTCAGACCCTCTGATCCTCCTTGGTTTCACAATGAAATTATGAAAATGATAAGAAAACGCAAACGGTCGTATGACAAAGCAAAAACAACAAACAACCGCGATCACTGGAGAATGTATAAGAAACTCAGAAATGATACAATTTCTCTTGTTCGTAATTCCAAGAAGCACCATGAGGATACTGTATCTGCTGAACTGAACTCTGGCTCTCCACGTAGTTCCAATTGGTGGTCAACTATGAAGACGCGTATCAAACCGGCACGTTCTACTTCTATTCCTCCTCTTAAACACCCTGATTCTATTTTCTCTGACGGTAATGACAAAGCTAACATGTTCAATACAGTTTTCGCCTCCCAAACCCAACTAGCTGATGCCAGCAGACCTCTTCCAGAATTGGACATGGACCCAGACAGACCTAAACTCGATAACCTACTAATTACACCACCTGAAGCAGCAGGTCCCGACGGCATAACTAACAGGATTCTGAAGGAACTTTCTTCACAACTATCCAAGCCTTTATGTGATATTTTTAACATATCTCTATATCTTGCTCAGGTACCAACCTTGTGGAAGGAGGCCTCTGTCTGTGCGATTTTCAAAAAAGGTGATCCATCAGACGTATCAAATTATCGACCTATATCTCTTCTTTGCACCATGGAAAAGGTAATGGAGAAAATCATACACAAACACATGTTCAACTTTCTCAACACTAACAATTGCATCTCAGCTCTTCAATCTGGGTTTGTGCCAAATGACTCTACAGTTAACCAACTTGTCGATCTCTATAATACTTTTGGAAAGGCTCTTGATGATGGTAAAGGGGTTCGTTCCGTTTACTGCGATATTTCAAAAGCATTTGATAAAGTATGGCACAGAGGCCTTGTCCTTAAATTACAGGTGACAGGAATTACAGGTTATTTGCTCAGTTGGCTTACAAACTACCTACAAGGGCGTAAACAACGTGTTGTACTACCCGGTCATACTTCTGATATTGCTGATATATATGCTGGTGTTCCTCAAGGCTCTATTCTGGGACCACTGCTCTTCTTGGTATACATTAATGACATTGTAAACAACATTACTTCTACTATCAAATTATTTGCTGATGTTGTGGATGACCCTAATCAGGCAGCCGATTGTCTTAATACTGACCTTGGAAGGATACAACAATGGGCCAACAAATGGATGGTGATCTTCAATCCCTCTAAGACTGAATCCCTTCTTATCTCTCGGAAAACTAACACTCCTCAGCACCCTCCATTGCTCATGAACCATTCGGCCATCCAATAAGTTCAACATCATAAACACCTCGGTCTTTCTCTATCAAACAATGGAACATGGCACTCTCACTTTGAACTTACAAATTCCAAAGCATGGACAAGAATCAATATGATGAGGAAGTTGAAATTTCGCCTGAACAGGAAAACTCTTCGAACAATGTACACCTCTTTCATTCGTCCTGTCTTGGAGTATGCTGATGTTATATGGGATAACTGCACAAGGTACGAAGAACAAGATTTGGAAAAAATACAAATCGAAGCAGCTCGTATTGTAACTGGAGCCACTAAACTTGTATCATTTGAATCTCTATATCATGAAACAGGTTGGGAACCTTTAAAATCCAGACGAAAGAAACACAAACTTGTACTCTTCTACAAAATGTATAACCGTCTCTCACCTCCCTATTTGTCATCTCTTGTCCCAGCAAACTTAGGTGAAACTGTTGACTATAATCTAAGAAACTCGCAGAACACAACCACACTGGCTTGTAAGACTCAGTTGTATCTAAACTCATTTCTACCGTCTACAATACAAGACTGGAACCAACTCTCATCGCCAATTCGTAACTCCACTTCCCTGAGAATCTTCAAGAATCACATTAACACAGATATTAGAAAACCACCCAACTATTACTATTATGGTAAGCGCGAAGCACAAATCTACCACACACGCATTCGTACACATTGTAGCAATCTAAACCAACACTTTTTCTCGAAGAACATAATAGATAATCCACGCTGTAGATGTGGGGCGATTGAAGATACACAAGACTTTTTCCTTCACTGTCCAATATATATGGACCTACGACTTAACATGAACACCAGTGCATTACAGTTCGATATTCCCAGAGACGACTTACGTGTACTCATATATGGTAGTCCATCAGCTGATGACGAAACTAATATGTCGATCTTCAAGTACGTTCATGAATACATTATCCGGTCGAAACGGTTTGAGTATCGGTAGATACACATAGTCTCTTTCTCACCCGATTGATCACCTAACTTGTATATTCCTCTCTTTCTTCGGAACCCCATTATTAAAGAATACATCACAATCATAAGTGGACTATCCAGTCAGCTGAGTTGGACGGGCAAACTACCTTGTAGTCATATTTCTACTTGTATTTTTCTTTCTTTCTTTTTTTATATTATAACAATTATTTGTTATACCTCCTACTTCTCTTTTTTTTTTCTTTTTTTTTTTTAAAAATCAGTGTAAACAGTGTCCAAAATTTGTTCTGCTTTGCTTTGCACAATCATACAACTATTTATATGCGTTTTGTCACGACAACAAAATAAATGTACTGATAACAAAAGGAGACAGTGTTATAAGCTCTCGAGCTTTCTTCTGAATCCTTTTCACATTTCAATTATTGTAACGTGTACTACATTTGTAAACATGATACTGTATGTGTCAAAATGTGAATAAAATATTGTTTAAACTAATGGATTGTGAAACAGTCAGATACACAGTGCTGTCAATATACACATGTATTACTATACATACCGTGTCAAATCCAGTCACATGAAAGCTGTTACCTGAGTGTATTGTCACTGGTGTCTTAGTCGCATACTATGCGAGTAGATATGGCTTTGCCTATGGGTAACGAGTACACTAACAATAAACTGTGCATCAGATAGAAACGTTTACACATTGAAATTTGTTTTGTTTTGTAATTGATGGGAAAAATGCTCAGACATCTCGTCTTTTCATAGTTTTCTGGCATAATATTTATAGCACGGTGTTTTCATATATTTCTATGATGTATTGCACCACATTTTATTAGTTTTAATGTCCTACTATTTACTGTAGGTGTCAAACGGTCAAAGAGGTGAAACTGTACGATGGCTTGTTAATGCAAAGCTGATAGAGATGGAAACTCAGTGTATCATATATAGTATACAGTAAAAAGATAATATTCACATATCTTATATTCATATCACATCATTCTTATGAAGCAGTTATGATTGAAGCCAAGTGTATCTTTCTATGACCTAATTCCTTAAACTATGTTAGACAGTATATTTGTCATTAACATTAAAGTATAACCATGCTCTGTTTTTCGATTTGTAGCGGTATGTGGGAGGTTTTATGGTCTGTGAATAAGTTTTACGGCGACGCGTTTTGATTCTTAGACCATAAAACATGACACATACCGCTCCAAATCGAAACACAAAGCCAGGTTATCCCCATTCTAATGCACCTAGAGTGCTCCCTACTTTCTGCAACGTCGTAGCATATCACCAATAGTGATATTTTTTAAATACGTCAGCAGGTTGTTGTCGTCATCGATAACCGCCTCACACCAAATGAATTTGAAGAAATGTAACTCCGTCGAAGAATATTCCCATTTCAAATTGAGATTAACGGGACTTTTTCTAAGATGTGTATACATGTTTGCAGTGTAACTATAAATAATAAAACAATGCACAGATGCATTTACAGTGCTGTAAAAGACATTTGGTCTGCTTAATGTTTGTGAGGACTCCACGCACATTAAACATAAAACACAAATGTATTGTTAAACCACACTAAACACAACATCCCATGGTGTTATTCCTTAATTAAAATCACACACAAGAGACTTATGTGCTAAACAATTTAAATGAAACCGATACAGAAAACATTTGAGGTGATAGTGTTGGTATTATATGTCACGTGATGTTATTGGAGCAATGACACCTTCTTAACCCTCACTACACTGCAGACGGAAATAGTCGTCTGCTTTTTCACATTGTTGCTTAATTCTTGACAGAAAACGGTTTTGACAGAACATGAGAATCTCATGCACTGCCAAAACAGGTTTTCGTCGAGAAAAATCGAAAAGTAAAACATTTCCGGCAGACGACAACATTTAATTCAGCTTAGTAAGAGTTAAAATAGTTCCGGAATACACTTCGACCGCGATACATAGTATCAGTTTCAACGTATGATGCAGAATTTTTCTATCTATCTGTCAGTTTGTAGGCAGCAATGTACAGATAGGTAGCTGATACAAAACCGCCTGTTTTAATCTTACCCAGATTATCAACGTTCCTGAACATCTGTTGGCAATGCCACCTCGCAGTCAAACACTTTCATTGTAGCCCATCTCAGGCTCAGTCAATCAAGCTGATTGATTTCAAGCACAATGTTCAAGTACAGTACAAACTCGTTACCTCAATCTCTATTAAGTCAAACTACTTATAGCTCAGTCAAATTATTTGTTCCAAGTACATATTTTCATAGATACATGGATAACCTGTGTAAGACAGAGCTCCAGTTAAGGTGCGTAATTTTGAGGTAAATTTCATATTTCTAAAGGACTCCCAACTTGCCATTTTCGATGAAGAAATAACAATATTTCACCCCAAGTTGGTCAAATTACGCACCTTAACTGGAGCCCTAGTAAGAAATAAAATACATGCATGGACCATATTTATTCCAATAATCGTCCCCCTCCCCCTATTTTCCGGAACAATACAATCATTTTCAGTTTGATGCAGCAATTTAATCTTACCATGATTATCAACGGTTCTGAACATCTGTTGGCAATGCCACCTCGCAGTGAAACACTTTGATTGTAGGTGAGGGTTAAGAATGTGTCACTGGTCG
>JBEVXT010000317.1:0-8103 GCA_040505955.1 Sedimenticola sp.
ATTTTACTTCGACCCGTATTTGTTACTTCCAGGACTTTTGATTTTTTGGTAGACGTTTATCGTCGTCAATCAGTTTTACCTGGTGGGGTGGGAAATCATGCCAGTCCCACAAAATGATATTCAGTCCATCCTCAGGAGCATTTTTTGCGTAGGATGGTACGATAATGCCCGCAACACCAGAAGCAATAAAGCGCTTAGCCATTTCCCAGGTGGGAGGTGTTTGTTTCTTAGCGACCATTAATTCCCATGCGCAAGCCATTTCTGACAAAGTGATACCTGTTTTTTTACGCTGCTTGCCATCCATTAGATTCAGAACGTTTTCACAATTCAATTCGTATGCACATAAGGTTAAGGGTTGAGGTCGGTGAGGAAACCCCTGGTTGTATTCAGCCAAAGCAGTCGGAGCTGTCAGAGATAAATATAAGGTCGATATTCCTTTTGGATTAAATCGACCCCCTCGTGATTTCGCACCATCACCTGAGGTAGGTGAAAATGACCAGTAAGGGTTGTGTGCTCGATAGGCTAGCCCATTAAACAGCACTAGGCATATCCACCTTCAGCGATGCGCCCAATATATTCCAGAACTGACTCAGCCATTCCGCGTTTAACCAAATCTTCTGCAGTGAGGTCACCAAAACTCGGAATTGGCTCTGAGCGAAACCATGCATAAGCCTGCATAGGTGTGCCACACCAGGGCAGGGCACGATTCAGAATCAGTACTATATTACGTAATCTTTGCTGTGACGTTTTCGAACGAAACCGGTTCTGTTTAGAAACCGTGTCTGGCGATAATCCTGACAATGATGCAATTTCTTTTAATGTGGTATGAAATTGCTCGGCAACCGCTCTCGGACTGACAATGCCTGACTTATCAATCAAACTTTCGGTCAATGACTTCATTACGCCACCTCTACTGCCTATTAATTGGTACTTATTATATGGCAGGTGATCTTTTTTGTCCAACAACTACAACCGGAAAAGACTAGAGACTTCATCACACTAAAGGTGATCATCACCAGTTTAAGTGGAGGAGAAGGGCAGGTCTAGATTTTAGCATTATCTTCATGGTCAAAATATAAATAGCTACAATTCTAGACCCCATCCTTTCATCCTTTTGCCTTTTGCCTTTTGCATCCTTTTGCATCCTTTTGTATATTTCAATGTATTAGCAGCTTGGAAGGATAATATTAGCAGCTTGGAAGGATAATATTAGCAGCTTGGAAGGATAAGAGGGCAGTCCAGCCCTTTCAAGGTGGTAACGTATTGAAATTATTAAAAATATTATTTTTGATAAAATCTGCATTTTAGTTGAGGTGCAGATATATTGCTATTCATTGATGAAATAGCAATATACCGAGACAAGGTACGTTAGAAATTCGCCGAAATTTGATACGATTTCGACAATTTTCTCAGAAAAATCCAATCAACATCTAAAATTAAGTATAAATATTAATGAGTTACAATGCGACCTTGAAAGGGCTGGAGGGCAGTCTTAAGGCACAGGGTGGCCAACCCCCGCAATTACGCTGACTGGTGAACGGCTGGCTACCGGTACCAAGCCCGGTGGCTACCGGTCAGAGCTGGGCAGCCCCGGATCATCCTGGTCGATAGGGGGGGCGCAGTGACCGGGTTACAATATTGGGTGGTGTAAGTAACTCCGGTCTCTAATTGGTGATGCAGTGCTCCGGCAAACTTTATACGCGACGATTCATAGCATAGTAAGGATGATGCAAATCCATATTAAGTACTTTAGTACGATCTCTAATGAACAGAGCAGTACCTGATTACAAATGTGACAGAGGGTGAAGGGTATGATGATCCAGTTTCAACTGCATGGTTTGACTTTGAATGAAGAAATCAAGTAGAAATTATTATATATCGTCTTTGTGGCTGAAGGTGGCAATGCTGCTGGTTGTCATTTTGATGTTTGGTGGCCAGTTGCATGCTGAGACTGTCATTCAGACGGGTGTTGCCGCACCCCAATCAGGTGAAAGTCATGGGAATAAAGAAAAACTACGCCAGCGTGCCATGAGGAATGCGATGGAACTGGCACTGATGCAGGTTAATGGTGCAGAAATATCCAGTGATCGGGGAAGCATGGATTATTCCAGAGACTCAATAAGGATAACCAATGGCAAGATTGATGAAAAACAAAATCAGACTGTCACCTTTCATGCAGCGGCGAAAACAAAGGTGTTTGGTGGTGTAAAGGTTCTAAAAATCATCAAGGAATGGCAAGAAGGTGATCACTATTTCATGAGGCTTAAGCTGGATGTGATGGAAGAAGAGAAGCTGCTTGAATCAACGACTGTTGGAGCATTGTGGGAACGAGTTAGTAAGCCCGCTCTTGGACTGGATGTCCAGATAAGCAGGAACAATAGCAGTTGGTCACAAAGTCATTCATTTCAAAGTTACCTTGAAAATAATTTTAGCCAAAATAACCTGAGCTTAAAGTCAGAGGCAGACAAGCATGGAGTTGTTCGCTTTCATATCAAGGTCAAACAGGAATTCGATAACGCTTTTCTTCAAGATTATGGTACTTATAAAACCAATTGCGAGTTATCTTTTGCTGTTATTGATAAAGAGGTACAGAATTCTCGTGCTAACTTCCGAGTACACAATGGACCGGAAGCAGGGTTTTCAGAAAAACAGACGGAGGATCGCTGCATCAGCGCTATCGCACAAAAGTTTTCTGAAAAACTACTGAAAAGTCTGGCAGACATATTCAATAATGAATGGAATAATGGCAAGGATTTTTCGGTGTCTGTAAGGTCGTTGCCAGGAAAATATGTGACCCGTGCAAATGACACCATTGGAAATGCTTACTTGGTTAGCAGTAGTGAGTTGCAAGGGTTTAGTAACGGTACGCTTACCGTAGATGTGGCATATAAAGGAAAAGGTTTTCAACTTGTTGAATCAATCAATTTGGCATTTTTTGGAATGGGAATGAAGGTTGATTTTACTCGTATACAGGGAAACCATGTTGAATTTGTGTGGCTTGGGATATCTGAATAGCACGGAAATTTGACGCTATTGACCGATGTATAAATCGGACATGTTACTGGATTAAAAGAGAGGGCATGGCAATGAGAAAATGGAATATATTGGTAGTAGCAGGAGTACTTATAGCATCAGCCTCTATTGGGGTATTGGCGGCCACTGATCCTGAGGGGGTATTGAATAAAGTGGCGGATACGGTGCCGGCACTTGATTTGGATGTATCATCCCTTGAAGAGAATTGGATAAACTGGGCAAATGACCAACGCTGGGGAAGCGAGTCATATATCGGCGGAGTACAGCAATTTTCTGGGAGGGGGATTATTGCAAGTTCAGGGGTGGCTTATGTCAATGTGCGGATTGGCCAGCCTGGCTGGAATGAGGCACGGATCGTGGCCTATGAGCGAGCGGAACTGGAAGCGAAAAGTAAACTTGTAGCTTTTTTAATAGATAATATAACCAATGGGCGAAATACAAGCTACTTGGAAAAAGCCCAGTTTAATGACGGGCAAATACAAGAGATTAGAGATATCAGTGAGGTTGCAGAAACATTGACGCGGTGGGGGGAGAAGAGCGTTCGTCTTACCGATGCCGTATTTGACAAATTGATAGGTATGCTGGATGAGAATTATGATCGTGACAGCCTCAATAAGTTGCCGGTGAAGCAGCAAAAAATAGTTGTTGAAGCGATGTTCAAGCGAGCTGTTACACGATTCTCTGTACGCAGTCTGAGCGGTGTTACCACCGTGTATAACACAGAAAGTGTTGCAGGTAATCAATATGAGATGCTGGTAGGTGTTTTGTGGACGCCAAAGCTGAATCGTCTGGCTGCCAGTATACAGAATGATGGCTATAATATTCCGAAGCTGCCTTCAGGTCGGAATATCAACCAATGGGTGGATGGAATGGGGGCGAATCTGCTCGGTATGTGGGGTACCCGAATTATGGTCGATGAAGATGGTCACTATACTGTTGTAGCCTTCGCTCAAGCGGAACCTCGACGCGCATCATCTGCGCGTCAGCAAAGCGCCATTCACCGGGCAAAGGGAATTGCTGAAAATCGTGGTAGAGCTATGATTTCCAATTTTGTCACGGAAAAGGTCGCATTGTCTGACAGTGAATCATCACGAGAGATTTTTCAAGAACTGGATGATCGTTCGAGCGCCACCCAGATCACCCGTGATGTTCAAAAAACAATCCAGGGCCGCAAAAAGAGCATAAAGCTGCGAGGTATTCGCACCATTAAAAAATGGAGTATGGATCACCCTGCTACCGGCCAGAAAGTGGCAGGCTCAGTAATTATCTGGTCGCCATCATCAAGGCAAATGAGCGAAGATATGGAAAACGCCATGCGGTACCGTCCTGTAACGCCTGAAACTAAAAAACAGAAAGCTGTGGACAAAAAGATGCCTCAAAAGATTATTGAATCGATGACTATAGAAACCAGTGCTTATTGATTTGTAAAGCGGATAAGCTATAGCATAATAGATAAAGAATCCACAATATTCGAGACGGAGAACAAAATGGCTGGAAAATTAATCGTGGTGATGTGTGCCTTGCTAATGATCAGCCCCATTGCTTACTCATCTGGTAAAGCTGCATCTTTAGAACAAGGGATTGAGGAGTTAGCCATAGACATATCTAGCCAGATGAAGGCCAAAGGCGTCAGGAAGATTGCTATAGATGATTTTACTGATTTGAATGGTTATCAATCTGCGCTCGGTGATTTTATATCTGAAGAGCTGGTAACCAGTTTTTATACCCAGGCTGCGGGTGATTTTGATGTGGTGGAACGCAGAGAATTAGCTCGGGTTCTCAAGGAACACCGGCTTGGGAGTAGCGGGTTACTTAACAAGGAAACCATCGCTAAGGTTGGTGAGATACTGGGTATCGATGCTATCGTTACTGGTTCTATTGCCTATTTGGGGCGTGACATAAAGGTCAATGCTCGTATGATTGGGGTTAATGATGCAAGGGTATTCGCCGCTTCCTCAAAAAAGATGCCCAAAGATGAAGTTGTGGAATCACTGCTTGGTCAGAGCGCCAGAATGGCTCAACTTCCCGGTCAATCTGTTTCAGGTTCTAGTGCTATACAAGTGCAGAGCCATGAAATGCGTTTTCAAAACCAGTTTCTTCTGGTAACACCGAAAGCGATTACAGTTTCTAAAGATAAAAAGATGCTTTCTATTGCTTTGGAATTTAAAAATCTGATGACAAAAGACTTGCTGCTTATGGTTGAGAATACATCCAATAGTGATAATGGAGTACGGGCATCGATCATTGGGGACGATGGAACTTTGATTGATTCTAATAATGGTAGTGTCTATGTGACGGGGCTTACCAGTTATAATCAGCATATTGGTGTAGTCTATAATACATCACCAGATACTAGTGGCAATTGGGGTGATAAGAGTCGCTACAGCACGATTGACCCGTCATCAAAAACAACAGTAATATTCAGATTTAAAATGAAAACATTTGAAAGGGAAAGTATAGCAGGGCGTATTTTTTCTTTTAGCGCCAATATACTGAGATACACGGGAAAATATTATAGACGCTTTTCAATCGGCATCCCCAATATCAGGCTATCTGAATCTACAGTTGATGCAACAGGCCAGTGAATGCAGGCACATCGTAGATGCAAACCAATAGTCAGTTTGATTGGCTGGGTAAAGACTGGATTAAGATGAAAAAACAATTGATTATGCTTTGTACATCATACTCAGATTTACTTTTTGATGGAGAATACACCAATCAAAAAACCATTTCCAGTCAACAATATGAGGCATATCGTAATGCCTTGTTGAACGATGTTGTTACTCGAATTAAAAAAGACAAGATTGCGCTGTGGCAGGAGGCTGTGGCGTTGTTCGCCCATTTCGAACGACTCTATGAGCCAGTAAACCAGGATTTAATGTCGATGAAAAACAATGGATCGGTCAGTATTCAACAAATACTGGGCCGGCGATTAATGTTTTATTTTGAGGATGCACGACGAGAAATAGTTAGTTATGAAATTGATGAAACGCCCGCGAAAATTAATACATGGGAAAGACTCAATCGTTTGAGCAGAAAGCTGGCTATTGAGACCGATACAGCTAACCGCTGTACCGAGGCACACTTTGAGGCGTTATTGAATAAAATCAGAGAGCAGTATGCAAAGGATTACAACTACCCGCATAAGCTTACCAGTATTCGCGCCTTTTTTTTCAAGCACTGTGATTGCTGCCATGAATTGGTATTGCAAACACAGCAAACTGAGTTGGAGGCCTATTCATCTGAAAATATGCGGTTACAACTGGAAGATGTGTTGTTTGATGGTCTGACGGTCGAGCGGCTATATGACTGCCTGTCCAGGTTGTCGCCGGAAGAGTTGGAGTTATTGGATGTTGCCTTCAAATTAGGCCTTCAACCTGTTCGGTATCTCTCGGACAAAGCCTATATGAAGGAAAAAGCATACAGTCCTTCCCAATACCGCCATGCGAAGCGAGTTGCTTTAGAAAAATTGGCAGCGCTATTTGAGAAGACAAACTATATTTAAAATTAAAGAAAGTAAAAAATGAACATCCAATCATTAAATGAGTTGTTTTCATCCATGCTGGATACACAGCAGGAGTCAGGCACCCATGGTGCTATGAGTGATTCACGGATGAGACAATCCCTCGTTATTGGCCCAGGCTTAACGGCAGAAGAAAAGGGCATACTCCTGAAATCCCCTATTGCTCGCTATAGATATATGGATATCAAGCGAGCAGTGACCCGCCAAATAGAGCAAGACCTGAAAGTCTTTCATATCGGCACAGAAATATTACCACTGGCTGCATCAGACCATTCAGACACCCACGCCTTCGCCTGCTCTGGCTATCGCGTTGTACTGTATGATAAAAATGAGCTTGGTATTCCTTGGGTCATTCTTTTGCAACTCGATAAATCTTTCCAGAAGGCGATCAATCCACTTACAGTCCTGAGGCTGGTAGATTCAGGAGGTTTGGAATGGTTACGGGGAAAGCCGGACAGGAATGGCGAATTGGCAGCAAGCTGGTCTGATGCAGATACTGACCTTTTGGAGCGTTCAAAGCAATTTTCACTAAATCTTGAGGTCGTATAGTAATAACTATGTATGGCGCAGTAGAAGTTTTCTTTCCCTCTGTTCATGCTGCAAATAGCGGCGAAGTAATCAAGCTTGTATGTTTCGAGAGTAACGACCTGAAGGGCGTTATTAAAGCCATAAGTGGTATAGATGAACACGCAGCCATCAACATCATTGGTGCTTCAAGATACGGTGAGAATAACTCCAGGGCAGGGAAAGGTGTTATGGTTTCCGTATCCAACCCCCTATTTAGCGGCCGTAGTTACGGGTTGGCACTGGCCACTGCAGACAAGGTGGTTCGCTATGGTAAATGTAAGGGTGTGGGCAGAATTTTTGCAACAGGAAGACTAGAGCCAACCGGCTGTGGAAAAATTGATTCGGTAGAGCAAATAAATGAAAAATTACAATTGATACAGGTTGACATAAATAGTAATGACATACTGTTATTTCCAAAAGCCTGTCTGAACGAAAAGGATACTGAACAAACAGAATTATTAGAACGTATAAACAACAAGGGTGCCAAATGGATGGCGATGGAATTTGTCAGGGATGGTGAGAATATCATTTGGCCGGTTTCAATTAATACAGAAAAACATAATAAAGAGAAAGTCAGGGCTGGCACGCAGATAGCACTTGCCATGTTGATGGTAACTACGGTTGTTGGTGGGGGGCTTGTTATCAGATATGTTCTAGATGGTGAAGATATTATCCCAGAATACACTAAAAGCACGGATATAACAGAGCTCCATCTTTCGAAGAAGACAGAAGCTGCTACTGTCAATGAGGATAAAATGACACCGGTGATGGAATCAATGCCGATTTCTACTGTACAGTATTGATATGGCAAGTAGCGATTATTGGACAAGTGGAGTCGCGAATAACTAATAACCGGAACACAGGGTATCAAAGAATTATGGGTTAATTCGGCATCCTTCATATCCCAGTTAACACTTCCCTGAATTAATACGCATCCATCACACCAAGACATCCTCATCCAGGGTAACGGGTTCTATCGT
>JBEVXT010000318.1:0-2736 GCA_040505955.1 Sedimenticola sp.
TTTTCTATTTTCTGGTATAGTAATAGCCGTTTTAAAATCTCTGGGTGAGCATAAATAATAATTGCTGTTTATCTTGGAATAGCCCAATGTATTCTCCAACCGATAATCGAGGAGTGCAATCAGACCACAAGCTAACTGCACTGATGCCGACTGGACTGCACTAAAATGAACGGCTGAATGCGGTTTCTGCCAATGCTAAGATTTCCGCCACTATAGTAGAACCATATATGTGGCAGCCATTATAGTTTGCAAAATCGTGTTATAGACTAGTGAATAGTGCTATCGAGGTTGAGGTGTAAGAACAAATTAGATACTAGATAGTTCATTTACTTCATTATCATGTTAGTACATTTTGGCCAGGGGGATATACAATAATAATGTTTTTCTATTTTAAATTGGTCAATGAATTCATGCATGGCATGATGCACACTAAAAGTTCACATTAACATTTGATTCTCATATATATATATTTGTACAAAGTACATGTACTTACATTTTACATATTCAAAATGAATGCATCAGACTTATGACAACAGATGATGTGGGGTGGTCTTTATCAAACAGTGACAATGGAATACACACGGCTTCACTGTGTAGGTGATTGATGTCCAGAAGCTCCATGTCTGTGTGGGTGGTTGATACTTTGTAGATCCCAATAGTCCGTGAATCACAAGGGGTATGATAAAACGGTTCATATTTGCCATAAACTTCACACAAAACTTTTCCCGTGGAGTTATGAACCTCATGAATCACACAGAATTTTCCATTGTTTAGCTTGAAACAATTTTGTTTTCGCACAGACTTCATAGGGTCAACTTTACTCGCTTTTGTGTAGTGCGAGGGTCTATTTTTTTCCATTTCACTTAATCGCCGGGCAATTTGTACAATAGGCTATCTGGTCCACGAACACATCTTTTAATTTTTGCCATATGATTTTCAAATGTGTATGCAGTGCAGTTTTCTAGAGACTTATATTTTTCTGCAATTTCGGCCATGTGTTGAAGACAGTGTACATTGTAAGAAACAAATCTCTTACTGTATATCTCTTGTGCTTTTTTAACAAAGAAGGAAAGAAGATCTTGTGCATATTTTTTATGTTCTTGAAGAAGCTGTGCATTGTACAAAATAGATATGGCAACACTAAATGAGAGAAAATGCTGATATTGTTTTTGTGGCAAAACAAATTTCAAGACGACTGGACCTGTATACATAAGGAATGTCCGGAATTCTGTGGCTTTCCATAATTTCACTTCGTCCAGTCCTCTGGGTTTCCGGTTGAAATTTTTTGGAAGAAACTGCCGGAGAGATTTATGATACACACTAAGCAAATTGAGGTGACTTGCAGACAGTCTGTATGGGATGGGTCCTTCCTTCCACAGCAACAAGAGCCTTTTTGTTACCCCAAGGTCAATGCAGTGCATTGGATCTATTGGAAACTGACTGATCATATCAATGTCCAGACTCAACAGTACACTTTTTCCTTTATGGTGTTGTGGATTGGACTGCTGGCGAAAAGAATGGTCAGTTCTCGGCCGTCCTTCATAAAGGAACAACATTCTTCCATCAAACTCGCCTTCAACATCACAAAAGTCACACCCATAACGACCATTATATTGTATAGTAGCTTTAACCATAGCTTTTGCTGGGGCATCACATACGAAACACCGGATACAAACTGACTTTGGGTTACTACAACCTTCAAACTGGATTCCTGTTTCCATTATTGTTTTCAACTCTGCCACAAAATCTTCAAGGAATGCACAGTCCTGTGGTTTATGCTTTCCTGAATACAATGCTACAACAAATGGATCTTTAGGCTTAATATTTGCAACCGTGCATTGCACTGGCCAAACCGAAATATTATTGGATTTATAGATTGGCAGACCATCAATGTTTATGGACAGTTCAATTAGGTCAATATTTTCTGGAGAAAAAGTTGACAATGATCTCTTAATGCTACTCTCCAAACCAAAATAAATATAGTCGCCCCCTGATTTGTTGACAACGTGTATCTTCTTGGTTGTCTGCAGCAAAGTTGTAGCTTCGACAGGTACATCCAAATTTTTATGTCTCAAAATGGACAACAGTTTTGTCAGTGTGGTAAGTGGAACGTTACAGTTAACTGCCCATTCCGCTATCTCTTTTTTGAATGATGTATCCTGATCTTCCTCAGATTCATCGTCATCACTGGATGGATAAATGTCAACCCCTGCATCATCAAAGGTGTTCCAAATGTGCTCATTTTCTTCAGTTAATATATTATTTCCATCAGAGGCGGTGTCTGAAAATTCTTCATTCTGGACTAAATGAACTGGAGATGTTTCCCGTGAACAGCCTGCATCTACTTCAACTTGGATATGTGATGGTTCATCATCACTAGAGCTTATGTCACTGGTGCTTAGCAAGGATATTTCAACCTCATCAGTTTTCCTTATATCCGAATCCAAAAGCAAGTGCTTTATACGTCTACGTGCAGACTGCTGAGCTCTTTTTCTCTTCTTATCCATGCTTCCGTGCAATAATCTACAATTTAAAGTTGATTGCATACGATTTGAACATTGCTGCCTGCAGGCCCTTCGAATTAGCAAGATTTTGGAGGATTTACCACTGATTGGTGGTCTAAGGAACCGATAAGGGGATTATTTATGATAATTTTGGGAAATTTGCAGAGGCCTTGATTACATATTTGCGTAAATGTGCAATTAAAAAGCCTGAGGGGCATGTCAGAATCAGAAT
>JBEVXT010000318.1:2746-3126 GCA_040505955.1 Sedimenticola sp.
CATCACGGTAACAGTTGAAATAAACATCTACGATTTCAGCGTCTGGTCACACTTTATACCTTTTTGAATCATTCATCCATCGATTGTTTCGCACCAAACGTGTCAACTTCCTACAAAATCATTAATTTAATTGCTGAAAATGGCATTTTTCTCAAGTCGTCTAGTTTTTTTTGTGGAAATTCGGCTGTCCAACACCGTCCGTGTTGACATTTGTCCTTGACCCTGGGATCAGGGGCAACATGGATAGGGCATACAATGAAAATATAGATGGTCATCAATGTGTATATGAAGTTTCAAGTTGATATCCCTAGTGGTTACAGCTAGCTAGGGATAAAGAAAAAAAAAAAACTTTAACCTAAACTTTAACAACAAGTTCAAAG
>JBEVXT010000319.1:0-2224 GCA_040505955.1 Sedimenticola sp.
GAGATACTATCTTCAGCTATGGATACCCTGCTTGAGCAGATCATTGCCGATTTTCATGAGCGGCCATTGCCGCACCTCACTTGCCGCTCGGCCAAATTGCCGGCTCTTTCGGGCAAGATTGATACCGTTATCGGTATGCGGCGCACCGGCAAGACCTGGTTTCTCTATCAGCAGATGCAGGACTATCTGGCGCAGGGGATCGCTAAGGAGCGTTTGCTCTACATCAATTTTGACGACGAGCGCCTCTATCCGATGGGGCGGGATGACCTGCGGCGGATAACGGAAACCTATTACCGGTTGTACCCGGAACACAAGCAACAGACCTGCTACCTCTTTTTTGACGAGATCCAGAATGTTGACGGCTGGGAGCCGTTTGTTCGCAGGTTGCTGGATACGGAAAATGTCCAGCTTGCGTTGACAGGTTCCTCCGCACGCCTTCTCAGCCGTGAGATCGCCTCTACGTTGCGAGGTCGTTCACTCACCACCGAGATCTTCCCATTCAGTTTTCGTGAGTTCCTGAGTCATCAGGGGATCGAGCACGATCTTTCCCGCCCGCCAGGGGGAGGGAGGCGCGCCCTCTACGCCAATCGTCTTTACCAGTATCTGGTGCAGGGAGGGTTCCCCGAGGTGCAGGGGGTTGAGGAGGCTTATCGATACCCGATTCTCCAGGAGTATGTCGATGTTGTTATCTTGCGGGATGTGGTCGAGCGCCACGGCGTTGGCAATATCGTTCCGCTTCGTTATCTCATTCGCCACCTGCTGAGTGCGCCGTCTACGCTCTTTAGCGTCAATCGGTTCTACAATGATCTCAAGTCACAGGGGATCGCTTGTGGCAAGAACACGTTGCATGAGTATTTGGGATACCTGGTCGATGCCTATCTGATTGATACGGTGCCTATTTTGGCCCGTTCTGTCCGTCGCCGGCAGGTCAATCCGCGTAAGGTTTACTCAATCGATACCGGGCTGGCGCTGGCCTTTCGTCATGACGCCCATATTGATCGGGGCAGGTTGCTGGAGAATATGGTCTTTACCCGGCTGCGCCAGCAGAGGCTGGATATCGCCTATTTCCGCAGTGAAGAGGGGTATGAGGTCGATTTTCACACCACCGCACGCGATGGCTCGCGACAATTGATACAGGTAACTGAATCACTCACCAACTCCCACACCCGTGAGCGCGAACTGCGTGCCCTGCTGACTGCGATGGAACACTGCGGCCTTGATGAGGGCATTGTCATCACCCTGAATGAAGAGGATCGGATTGAACAGGGCGGCAGGGTTATAGATGTTGTGCCCGCCTGGCGGTGGTTGTAGTAACAGGGGCAGGCTCCTTATTGTGGTTGTTTGAGTGGCAAGTCACCTGTGTCAGCATACATTTTTGTGTTGCGTAATGGCTGTGCAGAAGGGCGGGTATTTGGTAATGTACGGCTCACATGTGGTTGAGCGGAAGCAGGGTTTTAATTCATGGATAGAGCATCATGACGAAGCAAGTTATTACAGGTTGGTTTTCCAACCTTCCCCGAGCCCATAAACGGGGTGTCATGGTCATCGCCGATACCGTGATGCTTCTTATTGCACTCTGGTCCGCCTTCTCCTTGCGGTTGGGGGAGCTTTATCTGCCCAATCAGAGTATCGCCTGGTTATTTTTCAGTGCCCCATTTATCGCGGTGCCAATATTTGCCCGCTTTGGCCTGTACCAGGCAATCATCCGCTATATCGGTTTTCATGCCTTGTGGGCAGTACTACAGGCGGTAATACTCTATGCTTTGTTGTGGGCGCTGCTGGTACTGCTCAGCGGTGTGCAGGGCGTACCGCGCTCGGTAACCGTGATGAATTGGGTGATGGCTATTCTGCTGGTTGGCGGTAGCCGTATGGTTGCCCGCTGGTGGTTTGCTGGCATGCTCACTGCGACTACAACTGCAACTGCAACTGCAACTGAAGGTATGCGGAGAAGGATCAGGGTTGTAATCTATGGTGCGGGTTCCGCCGGTGTTCAGTTGGCAACGGCGTTGAGTTACAGCAGAGAGTTCAGGCCGGTTGCCTTCATCGATGATGATCCGGAGCTCCACAATCGTAATATTAACGCCCTTTTGGTTTACCCTTTCACCCGCCTTTGGCAGCTGGTTGAAGACAAAAAGGTAGACGAAGTATTGCTTGCCATGCCTTCGGCTTCCCGCTCGCGCCGCCAGGAGATTATCACCCTGCTTGAGCCTTATCCGGTTCATGT
>JBEVXT010000320.1:0-2608 GCA_040505955.1 Sedimenticola sp.
GGCCAGGCCATGCGGTTGCATGTTACCTATCACAAAGATACGAGTCCAGCTATTTCTTGGCTATATTGTCACTTTTTTGTATTGCACCCCGTTTGATCTCATAAGGTGCGAAAGGAGCGACTTGCTCCGCAGGTAAAATATTAGCGTTGATCAAGCGCATGAGTGTTGAATTACTGACACCACAATAGTGTTTGGCCTGTGTCATGTTTAGGATGCCATCATCTTGAATCTTAGATGCAGGTTTAATACCATGCTTCCTTCTGATAATACTAACACTCGATTTAGTCCACCTGTTTCCCTTACCTGTTTTTCTGCCCAATTTACTCAACACCATGGCGATTTCAGAATCACTATATCTGGATGCCATCTTTAGAATCAACTCAAGATCTTTCTCAGCCGTTTTGTGTGCCTGATTAGCCGGCAAGGGCCTGGGGATGGTCAAGGGTGAATGACTGCCTCCTTGCCAATGGATAATAAAGTTCAATAGTTGTTTTTCTTTATCTACATCGACAACAATTTCTTTAATAAGACAGCGAATAATCTTCTTTTTTAATACCATCGGGCATTCTGCTTGCTGCCATGTGTCAGCAAAGTGCTTTCCGAGTTCGATAATAGACTGCTTATTTTTTTTGCTGATTATTGGTGGAGCTACTTGTACAGCATAGAGTGTGCTTTTTACATGTTCGACTTGCTCTAGTTTTTCATTCCAGCGAAGCTCTAGGGTATCAACGACTAAGCGATTATTAGGATCGGCCTGATCGTATTGTAAAAATGCACGCTGGGCTTCGTATTCTATTTGCTGCAATTGTCTTTGCAGCGCTTGTTGATGATCGCTATGGCTGTTGCTGAGTTCCTCAATGGCTCGTACGCTAGCAGCAACCCCCTCCGGCGAAATGACTTGGAGAACTTCACCTGCTATGCGTTCATCTGCCGTTGAACCACCAAAGCTGATGCAGTAGTGCCCTGCACTTGTATAGTCGCCATTACAGAAGTACCTCGGCGTTGTGCCTTGTTTGCCCCAATAACGTACGTGGAGCTTGTGTCCGCAACGAGCACAGCGCAACAAGCCCGTCAATAGGCCATGGCCCTCGCGAACCGCTAAAATGGCCTCATCTGGCTGGAAGTTTGTTCCATTCTTTTCAATCATGCGCTGATGCCGAAGGAAGGTTTCCCAGCTAATATACCCTTCATGGTGGTCTTTGATAAAGACCTTTGCTTGCTCGGGCATTCGAATAGCGCTTTGTCGTTTTCGAATCTCTCCGTGCTCAAACACTGTCTCAACGGAGCGGCGTCCATAAACATATGCACCAGCATAAATTGGGTTATGCAAGATGCTGGGAATAAAAGTTTGTGCCGGTAATTTCCAAACAAGTTGAAATTGGCCGCCAACAGGCTTGTTCACGGGGAGCTCAATACTATTCTCTAAAAACCAGACATAAGTCTGGCGAATACTGCCGAACTCTTGAAATTTATTAAATACAAGCATAACGGCTTCTTGCACGCGACGATTAGGGTTTTTTACAATTTGATTGCCATCACGTATATAACCTGGCGCCACTACAGTGAATAGTTCACCGCGCTTGGCCTTATTTTCTTTGCCCTGAATCAACCGCATTCTTAGCACGTTTAGCTCTGCAACGCTGATAGTTCCTTTAATGCCCAAGACCAGTTGATCATCAAACTGGCTGGGATCATATACAGTTTCGTCATCGCCAAGGAGCGTGTTAGAGAGTTGGCAAATTTCCATCAAATGACACCAATCTTTGTCGGTACGTGATAGGCGAGAAAGTTCCCGGGTTAAAACTATACCTACGTCACCGACGGCAACGCTGGTCAATAGTTGTTGAAATCCCACTCTTTGACGTGATCCCAATGCGGCGCTGGCACCGAGATCTTTATCGATGATATCGACTTGTTTAAAACCCAACTGGGAGGCTCGGTCGGCTAGAGCATATTGTAAGCGCTGGCTTTCGATGTTGTGCTTGACTTGGCCTAAAGAGGATTGGCGCAGGTAGACGATAGCTTTTCGACTCAGATGCTCAGGATTGATCTTGGTTTGAGTGTTGAAATTGGTCATGGCATTTATTCTCCTGTTCATGGAAGATATGAATAATGAGCGCGGCCATCAGATCATTAAGTGCTTGTTGGTGATCTATGTCGAGCAGAAGGAAGAAGGGATTAGACTCATCATTGTTAAAGTCGAAGTTGCGTTGATCCATCGATATACTCCAGGGTGTCGGATAGATGCCTTAGAGCAAAACAACTTACACTGAGTAAATCAACGACCTCTAGAAGAGCCGTATGTGGGATATTGACGTTGGAACTAGCCTGAAACTTGGCTGCTTCAGGTTGTAGCATCCATAGTGGTATGGTTAGGGTTCTGCCTGCAGATAGTTCGACCGTAATCTGCCCGGCTTTCCCGTTGGCCCGCTGGAGGACTTTGAAAGTTTTGCCCGCATGGGGATGAAATGGGTAATATATCCTTGCCGCTGGCGGCAAGGTATTTAGTGTGGGTTGTGATGACCAATCATTATCATCTTATTATCGAAACACCAGAGGCTAACCTTTCGAAAGGAATGCGACAGCTAAACGGTGTATTTGCTCAGCA
>JBEVXT010000321.1:0-6143 GCA_040505955.1 Sedimenticola sp.
GGAGTTCACTGCGTCGGTATGTGCGGTGGTATTGTCGGTGCTCTCACCTTCAGTCTCCCCCAGGAGCGGCGCAGTTTTGGCGCCACGCTCCCCTTTCAGCTCGCCTATAATTTTGGGCGGATTCTAAGCTATGTTATTGCCGGTGCGGTGATGGGCGGTATCGGTATGTTGCTGGCGCAGTTGATGCCGGTCTACTATGCTCAGCGTCTGCTGTTGGCGGTTGCCGGTATCTTCATGATTCTCCTTGGGCTCTACCTTGCTGGCTGGTGGATGCTGCTGGCCCGGGTGGAGCGGATGGGGGGTGCCCTATGGCGTCGTATTGAACCGTTCAGCCGACGCTTGATGCCGGTGAGGCGGCACTCCCAAGCGCTGCTGGTGGGAGTGGTCTGGGGCTGGGTTCCCTGTGGTCTGGTCTATAGCATGTTGGTCAATGCGGTCTCATCCGGCGGCGCCCTGGAGGGGGCGGCACTGATGTTCGCCTTTGCCCTGGGTACCCTGCCGAATCTTATATTGATGGGGGTTCTGGCCGGTGCAGCGGCACGCATCTCCCAGTCACCCGGGTGGCGCCGGGCGGCTGGCGGCATGGTGATACTGTTTGGGGTCTACACCTTGTGGCAGGCGTTGTAGAATGGTAACTGTTCAGCACTATGTCGTAACTGTTCAGATTGCCCCAAAATCCGTCAGTTCAAGGCGCAAAATGTGAGGTTACAGGTGTCAATGATCATTTTGTGACGCAGGAATGGCGGATTTTAGGGGTGAGCAGAATAGTTACATAGAACATAGTGTAAGTTGAAACAGGGGTGAGTATGTCTGGAGAGAGTGGTTGGATCGATCACCGCTTTGTGGTTGGAGCGAGGGGCTGGGATCATGATGCCTGGGTCGGTGACTTCTACCCGGATGATCTGCCGGGTGAGTGGCGGCTTGGTTTTTATGCCAATGAGTTTCCAGGGGTGTTGATTCCCGAGACAGAGTGGAGTGGTGTCGGCGAGAGTGAATGGGAAGAGTGGTGCGATGAAGTTCCTGAGGGCTTCAGCTTCTATCTCGAACTTTCCGCTACCTCAGGCGAGTGCTTGCATCAACTGGAATCCTGCGCCGTCTCTTTAGGCGATAGGCTGAAGGGGGTGCTGCTGCAGGGTGACGCTGTGGTGGTGGCTGGGAGCTTGCGGGTGCCACTTCTTATGTCTGTTGATCATGATGAGGGTGACGGAGCTTACCTTGTCGCTGTTGATCAGGGTACTGGACGAAAAGGAGTGTTGCTCGATAGCGGATATATGCCCGACCTGCGTAGTCTGCGAAAGCTACTGGAATCGCTTGAGTATAGTGATGGAGCCGATAGTATTACCCCGGTACTTTTTGTTGGCGGTAAGACGCCCGATGTAGGAAAGGTACGGGAAGCGAAGACCCTGCTGGAACTGATGGGGCTGTTATGAAAGGGAATGGAAATATATCCGCTCTTGACGCTGCGGTTTTCCAAGGGTACAAAAGCTGAAGCTTTAAAAACAAGTCACTGAATGAGGTATGTACCTCTTCGATGGGGATAAAGAGAAAATAACGGGCCATGGCAGACTCGAACAGTAATCAGGAACCTCTGGTAAGGATACGCGGTCTACGGTTTTATCGTGGTGAACGGGCGATTTTCGATGGTGTTGATATCGATATACCGAGAGGTAAGATCACCGCCATCATGGGGCCCAGCGGAACCGGCAAGACCACCCTGCTGAAGTTGATCGGTGGTCAGCTCCGCCCCCAGGCAGGTACCATTCATGTTGATGGCCAGGATATTCACGCCCTCGGCACCCTCGATCTCTACCGTCTGCGTATGCGCATGGGGATGCTCTTTCAGAGCGGCGCACTGCTTACCGATATCACCGTTTTTGAAAATGTCGCCTATCCCCTGCGAGAACATACCGACCTGCCGGAGTCGATGCTGCGCAAGCTGGTGCTGCTGAAGCTGGAGGCGGTAGGGCTGCGCGGTGCCCGTGGTCTGATGCCCAGTGAACTCTCCGGAGGGATGGCGCGACGGGTTGCTCTGGCTCGGGCGATGGTGCTCGATCCGATGATGATCATGTACGATGAGCCGTTTACCGGCCAGGATCCCATCTCCATGGGGGTACTGGTGGAGCTGATACGCGCACTCAACGATGCCAGCAGGCTTACCAGTATAATCGTCTCCCACGATGTACAGGAGACGGCGGAGATCGCCGATCTGATCTACGTGATCTCTAACGGCCGGGTGATAGAGCAGGGGGTGCCCGCAGATATGATCAACTCTGAATCGGCGTGGACACGCCAATTTATGCAGGGGCTGGCCGACGGCCCCGTCCCTTTTCATTACCCCGCCGATGATCTCACACAGGATCTGTTGGAGGGGTCATGCTAGACCATCTGGCGCGCCTGGGCCGTAGCGGTATCGGTACCATGGAACGGCTGGGCCGAGGGCATCTGCTGCTGCTCCATATGCATCGGGGACTGGTGGATCTGGCGCCACGGCCGCGGCTGTTGATTCAGCAGATTCACTCGATCGGTGTCTTGTCGATGCTGATTATCAGTGTCTCCGGCCTTTTTGTCGGCATGGTGCTGGGGCTTCAAGGTTACTATATTCTTTCACAGTTCGGTGCCGAACAGACCCTGGGGGTGATGGTTGCCGCCTCTTTGGTGCGTGAACTGGGGCCGGTGGTGGCGGCGCTGCTCTTTGCTGGCAGGGCGGGATCGGCGCTGACCGCAGAGATTGGCCTGATGAAGGCGACTGAGCAGCTCTCCGGAATGGAGATGATGGCGGTGGATCCGATCAAACGGGTGTTGACTCCACGCTTTCTCGCAGGCTTTCTCTCCATGCCGCTGCTGGCGGCAATGTTCAGCGCACTCGGCGTGCTGGGCGGCTATTTTGTCGGCGTCGGCTTGCTGGGAGTGGATGATGGTGCTTTCTGGTCGCAGATGCAGGCCAAGATCGACCTGAATGAGGATGTTTACAACGGTGTGATCAAAAGCCTTGTGTTCGGTTTTGTCTGCACCTGGATTGCACTGTTTCAGGGATATGATGCGGTGCCGACCTCCGAGGGGGTCAGCCGTGCGACGACACGAACGGTGGTCCATTCGTCGCTGGCGGTACTGGGGCTCGATTTTATTTTGACCGCGTTGATGTTCGGGGAGTGATCCATGTTGCACAGTAGAACAATGGAGATAATGGTGGGAACGTTTATGGCCCTAGGGCTGGTGGCGCTCTTCTTCCTTGCCATGCAAGTGAGCAATCTGAGTGCTGGCAGCAACGGTGACGGTTATAATGTAACGGCAACTTTTGAAAATATAGGTAGTCTTAAAGTACGTTCGCCGGTGACAATGGCGGGGGTGCGGATCGGCCGGGTCAGTGATATCAGCATTGACTCCACAACCTATGAGGCGATGGTGGTAATGACGATTGAGTCGCAATACGACAACATACCGGACGATACTTTCATCAACGTCTACACAGCAGGGTTGCTGGGAGAGCAGTATCTTGGCCTCGATCCCGGTGGCAGTGAGGCTTACTGGAAAGAGGGTGATGTGCTGACATTGACTCAGCCCGCCTTGGTATTGGAGCAGATCATTGGTCAGTTTTTGTTCAGCAAGGCGGAGGAGGGTGCAGCTGGTGAATAGGTTGAGTTTGACAGGGTGGTTACTCCTGCTGTTGCTACAGATTGTCGCGCAGCCTGCAGTGGCCGCCGTTGATCCCAGTGCGATAGTGAAGGAGACAGCGGACAAGATTCTTCTGGAGGTGGAGTCACGACGGCAGGAGCTGGATCAGTCTCCTGGCAGGATCTTCCCGTTGGTGGAGCATATCGTGGTGCCACGTTTTGATTTTGTCCGCATATCGCGCTTAGTGCTTGGCAAACACTGGCGGCGGGCAAATGCCGAGGAGAGAGAGGCATTTACCAGCGCCTTCCGTCAACTGCTGGTGCGTACCTATACCACCGCCCTGCTCAACTACTCCGGGCAGGAGATCAACTATCTGCCGGTGCGCGCCATGGCGGGTGCTGACGAGGTGACGGTTCATACCGAGGTGAGCAGCGCCGGTGCCACCCCGGTACCGATCAATTACAAGCTTTACCTGGTGGAGGATGAGTGGAAAGTATTCGATGTGGTGATCGACGGCATCAGCCTGGTATCCAATTACCGCAGCACCTTCTCCTCTGAAATCAGGCGGCGCAAGCTCGCCGGTCTGATCAAGCGGCTTGAGGCACGTAACGAGCGGGGTAAGTAGGTGTTATGGCGGAGATAATCCTGGATGCGGATGGTTGTGCCCGGGTTGACGGTGATCTGATTTTCTCCACCGTCACTGGTCTGCTGCAGCGTGCAGAGGAGTGTCTCTCCGGTCGTCAGACACTGATTTTTGATTTTGCCGCCGTCCGCAACAGCGACAGCTCGGCGTTGGCACTGCTGCTGGAGCTGCTTGACCGCAGTCGTAGCGGGGGTGTTACCGTCACCTTCCGCAATATACCCGCCTCTTTGCTGGATATCGCCCGCCTCAGCAATGTCGAGTCTCTGTTGACCACCAATTGAGCCAGAAGCCGCGCCCCTTTAGATTTTTCACCATATTTCATACAATGATCCGTTTTCCCGGGCTTCGGCTCCATTTAACGGGTACCTTTTCCCGATTTGGCCTTTAACTAATGGATAAACTGATTATCACCGGCGGCGGCCCCCTCTCCGGGGATGTGCGTGTTGCCGGGGCGAAAAATGCAGCCCTGCCGATTTTGGCGGCAACGCTGCTGGCTGATGGCCCGATGAGCGTGGGAAATGTACCTCATCTCCATGATATCACCACCACCATGGAGCTTTTGGGCCGTATGGGAGTCACTCTGGTGGTGGATGAGCGGCTGCGTATTGAGACCGATACCAGCAGCATCCAGAACTATCACGCCCCCTACTCCCTGGTAAAGACCATGCGCGCCTCGATTCTGGTGCTTGGTCCGCTGCTGGCCCGCTTTGGCAGGGCGGATGTCTCCCTGCCCGGAGGCTGTGCCATCGGCTCCCGTCCCGTTAACATCCATATTGAAGGTCTGCGCGCCATGGGTGCGGAGATCGAGGTGGAGGCCGGTTATATCCGGGCGACTGCGGGGCGTCTCAAAGGCGCCCGCCTGGTGATGGATATTGTTACCGTCACCGGCACTGAGAATCTGATGATGGCCGCCGCTTTGGCGGAGGGTGAGACGGTATTGGAGAATGCTGCCAGGGAGCCGGAAGTGGTCGACCTGGCCAACTGTCTTAATCGCATGGGGGCGAAAATCGGCGGCGCGGGCACCGATACCATTACCATTGAGGGGGTGGAGAAGCTCAACGGCACTCACTACGATGTGCTGCCTGATCGCATCGAGACAGGCACCTACCTGGTGGCGGCGGCGATGACCGGTGGCTCCATCCGGGTGCGCGATACCCAGCCCAAGCTGCTTGACGCAGTGTTGCAGAAATTACGTGAGGCAGGGTGCAGGATAGAGACAGGTGACGACTGGATAATACTGGATATGGAGGGGAAGCGGCCACGGGCGGTTGATGTCCATACCGCACCTTACCCGGCTTTTCCCACCGATATGCAGGCCCAGTTTACCGCGCTCAACAGTATTGCCGAGGGGGTTGGCGTGATCACCGAGACGGTATTTGAGAACCGCTTTATGCATGTGCAGGAGATGCAGCGCATGGGTGCCAGCATTCGGCTTGAAGGGAATACAGCCATCTGCACGGGAGTTGAGAAATTGACCGGCGCCCCGGTGATGGCGACCGACCTGCGCGCCTCTGCCAGCCTGGTGCTGGCGGGCCTGGTGGCAAAGGGAGAGACCATCGTTGATCGGATCTACCATATCGATCGTGGTTACGAGAATATTGAGGAGAAGCTTGCAGGGCTCGGCGCACAGATTCAACGCGTACCTGATTGATCGTAGTTGTCAGTTATCAGTTTGCAGTTGTCAGGGGTGGCGGTGTCCGATTGAGGAGCTGTTCACCATGGCAGCGAGCCCTCTCTGTTAATTCAAGGTTACAGCTAAAAACTCCTGGAACAATCTTATCGCGATCCTCTAAACTCACTGACAACTGACAACTGACAACTGACAACTGACAACTGACAACTGACAACTGACAACTGACAACCAGCTGTAAATACCCCTAAGATTTAA
>JBEVXT010000321.1:6243-12647 GCA_040505955.1 Sedimenticola sp.
ACTGACAACTGACAACTGACAACTGACAACTGACAACTGACAACTGACAACTGACAACTGACAACCAGCTGTAAATACCCCTAAGATTTAAATACCCTATGACCTTTAACACACCAATCACCATAGCCCTCTCCAAGGGGCGCATATTCAAGCAGACACTGCCGCTGCTCGCCCATGCCGGTATTGCACCGGTGGACGACCCCGAGACCAGTCGCAAGCTGATTCTCGACACCAACCACGAAAACGTGAAACTGGTGATTATCCGCGCCACCGATGTGCCCACCTATGTGCAGTGGGGGGCGGCGGATCTGGGGGTCGCAGGTAAGGATGTGTTGCTGGAGCATGGAGGTGAAGGGCTCTACGAGCCTCTCGATCTCGGTATTGCGCGCTGTCGCCTGATGGTGGCCGGTGTGCCGAATGCCCGCCTCAGCGGTGACCGTCTGCGTATTGCCACCAAATATGTGGAATCGGCCAGGCGCTACTTTTCCGCCCGCGGTCAGCAGGTGGAGATCATCAAGCTCTACGGCTCAATGGAGTTGGCGCCCCTGGTCGGGTTGTCGGATCTTATCGTCGATCTGGTTGAGAGTGGTAACACACTCAAAGCCAACGGCCTGGTGCCTCTGGAACATATCGTCGATATCAGCTCCCGTCTGGTGGTCAATAAGGCGTCGTGGAAGATGAAGCATGACGCCGTGACTCAGTTGATGGCGGCGATGCGTGAGGCGGTCACAACGGGAGAAGAGAATGGCTGAGATAACAAGACTCTCCACCACTGATGCGGGTTTCCAGCAGCAGATTGATAAGTTGCTGGCCTGGGAGTCGGTCTCCGACAGCGCTGTCAATCAGGTGGTAAATGACATCCTCTCCTACATCCGCAGTCATGGTGACGAGGCGCTGCTGGAGTACACCAACCGCTTTGACGGCTGGCAGGCGGGAAGTGCAGCCGATCTTGAGATTCCAGCGGCCCGCCTGGAGCAGGCGTGGCAGACCATTCCCCTGGCGCAGCAGCAGGCGCTGGAGCATGCTGCTGAGCGTGTTCGGATCTATCACGAAAAGCAGAAGATGGCATCGTGGAGCTACACCGAAGAGGACGGTACGCTCCTTGGGCAGCAGGTGACTCCTCTTGACCGGGTGGGGCTCTACGTACCGGGCGGCAAGGCCGCCTACCCATCATCGGTGTTGATGAACGCCCTGCCGGCTAAGGTGGCGGGGGTTGAAGAGCTGATCATGGTGGTGCCCACCCCCGGTGGTGAACGCAATGAGCTGGTATTGGCTGCAGCCCATATCTGTGGTGTCGACCGGGTGTTTGCCATCGGCGGCGCCCAGGCGGTGGCGGCTCTCGCCTATGGCACCGAGTCGGTGCCGGTGGTGGACAAAGTGGTTGGCCCTGGCAATATCTACGTCGCCACCGCCAAGCGGGCGGTCTTTGGCCAGGTGGGTATAGATATGGTCGCCGGGCCTTCTGAAATACTGGTGATCTGCGATGGTTACACCGATCCCGACTGGGTGGCGATGGATCTCTTCTCCCAGGCGGAACACGACGAGGATGCCCAGTCCATCTTGCTCTGCCCAGATGCCGGTTTTGTCGAGCGGGTGGCGGAGAGTATCGATAGACTGCTGCCGACCATGGAGCGTGAGCCGATCATCGAGACTGCCCTCAGGGAGCGCGGAGCATTGATCGTCTGTCGTGATATGGAGGAGGCCTGTGCTGTCTCCAACCACATCGCCCCCGAACACCTGGAGTTGTCGGTAGAGGATCCTCAGGCGTTGGCGAAGATGATTCGTCACGCCGGTGCGATCTTCATGGGGCGCTACACCTCGGAGCCTCTGGGTGACTACTGTGCCGGCCCCAACCATGTGCTGCCGACCTCACGCACAGCCCGCTTCTCATCCCCCCTGGGCGTCTATGATTTCCAGAAGCGTTCGAGCCTGATCATGGTCTCCGAAGAGGGGGCAGCCACCCTTGGCAAGACCGCTTCAGTGCTGGCTCGGGGCGAGGGTCTTACCGCTCATGCACGCTCTGCGGAGTACCGCTTCGGTAAGAAGTGAGTTACCTGGATGCATTAGGCCGGTGCTTTTCGGAGAGGCGCGTGTTACCTGCTTGGTAACTATTCAGCACAATACTGAACACCGTTGTTGAGGAGTAGCCGGAATAGAGCGGAAAACTGAGAAATTCAGGGTTTTCACTTCGTGTCACCCACAATTCCCTGCAGAAACTATAATCAACCGGAGGAGGGCCTGTTTAACACCTGAGAGGCCGCCGGATTTGTCTGTTTTATTAAGCCTATCGCTCTCTTGCTGTCTAACAGCCAAAGTGTGCGGGCAATGGGGGGTACCGCATGGATTCGGGAAAAATCAGCCGCTGGGTATTGGCTCTCCTGCTCCTTTTTTGCGCCGGTGCCGCCAGCGCCGAGAAGCTTTTTCTCAATACAGGCACCGGTGCGCCTTACACCACCGAGTTGCGGCAGGGTTTTCTTGATCTGCTGATTTCCGAGCTGTTTGGTCGCCTCGGCTATGAAGCGGAAGTTTCAGTCTATGGTGCTTCGGCGCGGGCTCTGAAAAACGCCAATGAAGGGGTCGATGCCGGTGTCGCCATGCGTATCGCCGGTCTGGAGAAGAAGTACCCCAATCTGATCCGTGTCCCGGAGAAGCTGATCGACAATGATTTTGTCGCCTACTCCATAAATCAGAATATTACCGTTGACGATTGGGAGAGTCTCCGGCCTTACCAAGTGGGATATATTCTCGGCTGGCAGATATTTGAGCGTAACCTGCCATCCGAGGTGGATGGAACCAAGGTTGTCAATCCCCAGCAACTGTTTTTACTGCTGCAGAAAGAGCGGATCGAAGTTGCCCTGTATGAATGTTGGCAGGGGTTGTGGCGGGCCAGACAGTTGGGTCTCGATATCCAGATGCATGACCCTCCACTGGCAAGCGTTGAGATGTATATCTACCTGCACAAGAAGTATGCCCACCTGGTGGATCGGGTGGCGGAGGTGCTGGCGGGGATGAAGCAAGACGGCTCCTGGGATGCCATTACCGGGAGAACCCTGACACCGTTGATGCCGAAATAGAGTTTGACCGGTAACTATTCAGCACCACAAAGAAATCGCTGGTAACTGTTCAGGGGTGAGCTGAATAGTTACTTTGACCGAAAGGCGAAGGGAGGGAACGGTGCCTTTATCACATCTCAGGGTTGACGGTGGGAATAACCGGGGACGACTGGCCCGTCGGCTGGTCACCGTTATGCTACTTACCACTGTTCTGGTGACTCTGCTGGCGACGGCACTGCAGCTGGTGCGGGAGTATTGGCAGGAGTTGGAAAAGATAGAGCGCCATTTCGTCCACCTTGAACAGAGCAACCTCGACACTATCGCCAACAATGTCTGGTTGGTGGATATCGAGCGTCTGCGCCTGCAGATCAACAGCATTACCGACTTTGAGGATGTCACCTTTGCTGAGGTGGTGGATAACGAAGGGTCATTGCTGGCGCGTTCGGGAGGTGTCAAAGATGACTCTAATATCACCAGATCCTGGGATCTCCATTTTCAGTATCGCGGGAAGAGTCGGGAAATCGGGCGTCTTACCGTCTCCGCCGAACTCACTGGACTCTACAATCGCCTATTGCGGCGCGCTTGGGTGATCCTGCTCGTATATACCGCTGTGGTGGGTGTTATCGCCCTGCTGCTCTACGTATTGATCTATCGCCTGATCGGTCGCCCCCTGGAGCGAATGGCCGCTTATGCCCGCGAGTATGATATCGAAAAGAGGGCGACTGATTTCACCCTCGAACGCGCACCAGGGGCATACCGGGATGAACTGGATGATCTGGCCAACGCATTCAATGAGATGACCCATCAGTTGGGCGAAACAGTGGTTGCGCTGCAGGGCGAAATTATCGAGCGCCGGCAAGCGGATAAGGAGCGGCGGTCAAGTGAGGCGCGTTTCGAGCAGCTTGCCTCCACTATTGATCAGGTGTTCTGGCTCATCGATTGGAAGAGCGGTAAGGTGATCTATGTCAATCCCGCCTACGAGGAGATCTGGGGTTCGAAGGTGGAGGAGCTTTACAACGACCCAAAGAACTGGACGGTGCCGATCCTCCCCGAGGATCGCCCCGCGGTAGAGGCGGCTTTTTCCCGGATTGACCGGGGGGAGTTCAGAATGGAGTACCGCATACGCCGACCGGACGGGGAGCTGCGCACCATCTTCGATCGCGGCTACCCGGTTCGTGACGCCCACAACCGCATCTATCGGGTAGCTGGTGTGGCAGAGGATATTACTGAGAGGAAACGGCTGGCCGGAGAGCTGCAACAGCTTAATGATGAGCTGGAGGAGAGGGTGCAGCAACGCACCAATGACCTGATTGCATCAAAAGATCTGGCCGAAGCATCCAGTCGTGCCAAGAGCGCTTTTCTTGACAACATGAGCCATGAGTTACGCACCCCCCTGAGTGCCATTCTCGGTTTCTGCCAGCTGCTGGAACGGGATCAGTCGATCCCCGGCGGAGTGCGTGAATATCTGGGGATTATCAGGGACAGCGGCGATAAGTTGCTACACCTGCTTAATGATCTGCTGGAGATGGCTAATATCGAATCCGGCCGTAGCAACGTTGAAGCGAGCCCCTTCTCCCCTCGGGATGTTGCTACAAGTTTGCTCGACCTGCTCAAGAGCATGCCCGCTGCAGAGGGGCTGGCTCTGCAGCTTGATATCGATCCAAAGCTACCTGCGGTGATCCTCAGTGACCATAGGAAATTTCGTCAAATTCTGTACCACCTGCTGGCCAACGCGGTCAAATTTACTGAACGGGGGGAGGTTGTGTTGCGCATGCTGTGGCTCCCTTCCAACGATGGAAAGCCAGCGGAGCTGCTGTGTGAAGTCTCAGATACCGGTATAGGGATCGCCCGGGATGACCTGGGCCGAATCTTTAACTTTTTCACTCAAGCCGGAGAAGAGGCACTTAACTGCGGTGCCGGGCTGGGTCTTGCCATCACCCGCCACTATGTCAATCTGATGAACGGCTCTATCGATGTCGAGAGCGAACCCGGAGTCGGCTCCAGGTTTACCATCTACCTGTCGGTACAGGAGGCGTATGCAGGGGTTGATACCGATGTTGAAGGGGAAAGTGGGGAGTTCGTAGCGCAGGAGGGGGATGATGTTTTGGAGTTGAAGGCCGAGGACTTCAGCGTGCTCACCCGGGAGGAGCGGAAAGCTTTACTGTCGGCGGCTATTGAACTCAATGGTGGGCGGGTGATGGAGCTTGCCGCCAACATTGAGGCACAGCATCCCCATGTTGCTGCGGGAATAAAGCGCTATATGAGAAATATGACCTTTACTACCCTTGTCCGGCTGTTGGAATCTTCTCTCGAGTGAGTATCAGCGCTCCTTCTCAATCTGAGGGCGTTCGCTCACCTCGACCTTTATCTCGAAACCTCTTCCGTCGCGCACACCCTTGATGGTCACTTCGTTGCCGGGGGTTGTGGCGGCAATGATATTGAGAACATCCTGGGGTGAGGAGAGCGTCCGGCTGTTGATCAGAAGCAGGATATCCCCCGGCCTGACTCCTGCCAGATCGGCCGGGCCGTTCTCCAGCACCGCTGAGACCAAAACCCCCTCTTCGCCCTTCAGCTCGAAGGAGGCGGCAAGTTCCGGGGTGACCTCCTGGCCGGCGATGCCGAGCCAGCCGCGCCTTACCCGGCCATGCTGCAGGATCTGATTCATCACCCCTCTGGCCAGGTTGACGGGTATAGCGAAGCCGATACCCTGAGAGCCGCCGCTTTCGGAGAAGATGGCGGTGTTGATCCCCACCAACTGCCCATAAGCGTTGATCAGGGCGCCACCCGAGTTGCCGGGATTGATGGCGGCATCGGTCTGGATAAAGTTTTCAAAGGTGTTGATTCCCAGCTGATCCCGCCCGGTGGCACTGACGATTCCCATGGTGACGGTCTGTCCGACACCGAAAGGGTTACCGATGGCAAGCACCACATCCCCGACCTGAAGGTTTCCTGAACTGCCGATGGTGATCACCTGCAGGTCGTCCACATCAGTCTTCAGAACCGCAAGGTCGGTGTCGGGGTCGCTGCCCGCCACGGTGGCTTCCAGGGTGCGGCCGTTGTGCAGCACCACTCTGATGCTGTCGGCATTCGCCACCACATGGTGATTGGTGAGGATAAAGCCGCTGTCACTGATAATAACGCCGGAGCCAAGGTTGGTCTGCAGTCTCTTCTTCGGTTTGCTGCTGAAGCGGTCGCCGAAAAAATGTTGGAACAGCGGGTCGTTGAAGGGAGAATTTGACTGCTCGATCGTTACCTTGGTGGTGTAGATATTGACCACCGAGGGGGCGGCTTTTTTCACTGCATCGGCATAGGAGGCGGGGCCGCTGCTGATAACTGTTGGTGGCGGGGCAG
>JBEVXT010000321.1:12747-21753 GCA_040505955.1 Sedimenticola sp.
GTGTAGATATTGACCACCGAGGGGGCGGCTTTTTTCACTGCATCGGCATAGGAGGCGGGGCCGCTGCTGATAACTGTTGGTGGCGGGGCAGACTGCATCACCTCCGCTGTTTTATCCGGTTGCAGGCTCAGTGCGATAATGGCGGCAACCAGTCCGGCGGCAATGGAGGTGGAGAGAAAAGCGATCTGTCTACTTGTGGGCATCTGGATTTTTCGATGATGTTAAGAGTTTGGTAGCTGAAGGTTCAGGGAGTGTGCTGAACGGACGGGTATAATTTAACATGTCTTCCGTATTGTGTGAGGAGGGAGTTCTCAATAGCTTAAGCTGCAGTGACTATGCATAACTTACCACCCTACAGAGATACCACGAAAGGTTCGTGCCAAAGGGTTGGGGTGACGCCTTTTCAGGAGACGCGGTGAACACCTCCCTGTACGCTAACAGCAGCATCCCTGCTGCTGTATCTCCTGAAAAGGCGTCACCCCAACCCTCCTCTGGTTTGGTGGTTGTGTGGAACAGTAAGATAGTTACGGTATTGTGCTGAATAATTACGTGCAGCATTGGCATGGAGCTGTTGTAAAACTACTGCGAGGTGAGTCGATGTCGAATGCCATAGAGTTTGAAAGTTACTGTAATCAGTTGCTGAGTGCGGCGGAGTTTGACGACTACTGTCCCAACGGCCTGCAGGTGGAGGCTGGTGGTGATGAGGTTTTGCGGCTGGTTTCGGGTGTCACGGCGAGCCAGGCGCTGATTGATGCGGCGGTGGAGGCCGGGGCGGATATGCTGCTGGTGCACCACGGCTTCTTCTGGAAGGGGGAGTCACCGGTACTGACTGGGCCAAAAGGGCGGCGAATCGCTGCGCTGATCCGTAATCACATCAGCCTGATGGTCTACCACCTGCCCCTCGACGCCCATCCCCACCTGGGCAACAATAGTCTCCTCGGCGGCTTGCTGGGGTTGGGTGGCGGAGCACCCCTCGAAGCGGGGGGGCTGCTGTGGTCAGCAGAGCTTGGCTCGGCGGAATCTGCGGCGGAGTTGGGGCGGCGCATCAGCGGTGGTCTTGGCCGTGAGCCGCTCCACATAGATGGGGGCAATGGGGATGTAAGCCGTGTGGGCTGGTGTACGGGGGCCGCCCAGGGCGCCATCGTCGAGGCGGCAGCAGCGGGTGTCGATGCCTTTATCAGTGGCGAGATCTCAGAGTCTACGGTGCATCTGGCGCGGGAGTTGGGTATTCACTACTTTGCTGCGGGCCACCACGCTACTGAACGCGCGGGTGTGCGGGCGCTGGGTGACCACTTGGCCGAACACTTCGGTGTGGAGCACCGGTTTATTGATATAGCAAATCCTGTTTGATCCGAATGGCCCTCAGCGACAACACGGGGACGCACAGTTAATGTATACTATGCCTCCTTTTGTTTTTGTAAGCGTGTAACTATTCCGCTACGCCTGTTTGAAAGGGTATTTTGGCAGGGGTCGGAGTCGATTGCGACGTAAAAAGGTGGGTTTACCATCAATCTTGACGCAATCGACTCCGACCCCGGAGGAATACAGTCTAGATACAGGTGTAGCTGAATAGTTACGTAAGCGTTATAAATAATTTGTTGGAGAGGTTGAATGGCCGTTGTTGCTAATAAACGATCTGTGATGACGATGTATTCGGATGTGAAGAGTCCGTACAGTCATCGTGTCCGCATGGTATTGGCGGAGAAGAACATCACGGTTGAGATCGTTGACACTGATCCGGTGGATATCTCGGATGATATTATGGATCTCAATCCCTACGGCACCCTGCCGACACTGGTGGATCGGGAGTTGGTACTATTTGAGTCCCGCATCATCATGGAGTATCTCGATGAGCGCTTCCCCCATCCGCCCCTGTTGCCGGTGGATCCGGTCTCACGCGCCGGTGCACGCCTCTTTATGCACCGGGTGGATCAGGACTGGTACAGTAAAATGAACGACATTCTTGTCGGTGGCAAAGGCGTTGCCAAGGCGCGCAAGGAGTTACGCGAGAGCCTGATTGCGGCGGCTCCCATCTTTGCCCACAAGCCCTTCTTTATGAGTGAAGATTTCAGTCTGGTGGACTGCGCCATTGCACCGCTGCTGTGGCGCCTCCCTGTGCTGGGTATTGAGCTGTCGCCACCGGCCAAGGCAGTGGAAGATTATGCTGCCCGTCTGTTCGAGAGAGCCTCTTTCAAAGATAGTTTGACAGAGTCTGAGCATGAGATGCGGGAGTAGCTGCAGAAGCTGCCCAACAGACGCTGGCTTCAGGCGTCTGAGCGGTAGCTGAACACTTCTGCTGACCAAGTTATTACCGGCCTCCATGCTGAGTTCCAATCGTCCCTATCTGATCCGCGCCCTCTACGAGTGGCTGGTGGATAATCAACTGACTCCCCATCTGCTGGTAGAGGCGGAGGCGGATCACGTTATTGTGCCCCGGCAGTTTGTCGAAGATGGGCGTATCGTCCTCAATATTGGCCCCACTGCTGTGCGTGGCCTGGAGTTGGGTAACGACTACATCAGCTTTAATGCCCGCTTCGCCGGCTCATCCATGGATGTGCTGGTACCGCCCGCTGCTGTTCTGGGCATCTATGCCCGGGAGAATGGTCAGGGAATGCTGTTTCCTGAAGAGGAGGCGTATGTTGGGAGTGATGCCCCCTCAGGTGATGATCCCGAGCCCACTCCTCCGCGGAGCCGTCCGACGCTGAAGGTGGTGAAGTAACGCCTCTTGCTACTCGGGCGGTTTGCGCCGCAGGGGTACTACCTTGTCGTTGTCATACACTGCCGGTTGTTTAGTGATGGGCCGATCAAAGTTGAACTCCTCCAGATCAACACCAATCAGGATGATGTAGCCCGTCGATCTGGAAATTCCCTCTTCGCTGTAGTCGAAACGGAACATGCGTCGTATTCTCACCCCCTGGGAGGGCCAGCGCAGCCCGAGTCGCTTGAGGGTGACAGTCTGGTCGAGAAGTTGCAGACCCTCTTGTTCACAGCTTCTCACGCAGATGGCGGCGGCAATCTCCCGTGCTCTGGCGCTATCGAGCCAAAACCAGATAATGGCGCCAAAGAGAAGCAGGGCGGAGAGCGATGACATAGTGTGCCGTTAGAGAGGTATGGTGGGCCATTGTTTCAATTTTTTCACTGGATGGATAGGGGCGCTGCACTGACTTTTGGAGAGGGTGGTGGTGGCGAAGATTGCCCCTGTCGTGAATAGTTACATAAAAAGTTTAATAGGAGTTTTTGATGGCCTGGTTGGATAATATTTCGTTACAGATGATTGTTATCGCTTGTCTCTTGTTGGGGTTGGCGCCTTTTGTTCCGGAACCCCACCTGTGGGAGAAGCTGAAAATGCTCTCTGCTGGAACACTGGTGAAACCACTCGATATTTTTGACCTGTTGATGCACGGCTCTCCCTTTATTGTGCTGATCCTGAAGCTGTTGCGAATGCGCGGTATTTTCTAGGAGCCTGTCGAAGAGAGGCGGTCGAGACGCAGGCGCTGGCGCTCATCGAAGAGGCGGCGGGAGCCGATGTAGACTGCCACAATTGCACCCAGGCCAGTACCGGTGGCAATCAACAGCAGGATCATGATCTGGTACTTGGCTGCCTCCAATGGCGGGCTGCCAGCGAGGATCTGGCCGGTCATCATCCCCGGCAGGCTGACTACACCAGCAGCGGCCATGGCGTTGATGATCGGGATCAGTCCGGTGCGCAGGGCGGTGCGGCGGATCTCTCCAATGGCGCTATCCCAGTCTTCTCCCAGTATCAGTCTGCCCTCGATAACGCCGCGCTGCTGCCAAGCGTTGTGGGTCAGGTTATCCAGGGCGATCGCCATGCCGGACATGGTGTTGCCGAGCATCATGCCGAGCAGAGGAATCAGGTATTGAGGTGTGTACCAGGGATCCACTTTGATCACCAAGTGGAGCGCCAGCAGGGTGATACTGAAGGAGGAGACGAACATCGAGAGTGTGCCTATGCCCATACCCCAGGCTCCGCTGAAGCGGCGCTGCTGGCGGGCCATCACCTCGTAACCGGCGACGCAGAGCATAAACAGGGTAAGGGCGGCGATCAGGTAGGGGTTGGCCTGGGTGAAGAGGGTTTTCAGCACCAGACCCAGCAGCAGCAACTGCACCACGCTGCGCAGGGCGGCGATCAACAGCCGCTTTTCAACACCCAGGCGAAGGCGCCAGGAGATGGCGGCGAGAGCAACCACCAGTAGGGAGGCAATAGAGAGCTCGAATGGATTGAGCTGAATCAGTTCCACAGCTCCTCCTCTATTCCGCCGTCTGTTATTACCAGATGCCGTCCACCCAGCCGCAGGCGCTGGGCGGGGTCGTGGCTTACCCACAACACGGTGGCATTATGCAGCTTAAGGTAGAATTCAATGATCGCTTCCACGCGGTGAATATTCTGCTGGTCAAGATTGGCTGTGGGCTCATCCAGCAGCAGCACCCGGGGTAAACCGCTGAGCAGACGGGCCAGAGCAAGGCGCTGACGTTCACCGCTGGAGATGTGTTGGATGCTCCACTCCATGCACTCCGGGGGCAAGGCAAGGGACTCAAGCAGTTCGTCTGCCGCTGCTTTGAAGTGCCCTTTTACCCGATCCTCCCACCAGTGACTCTCCGCTGGCAGCAGCCCCACCTGTTGGCGCCACTGGGGCGGTGCGATTTCCGCCAGGGCCTTGTCGTCAAGACGCACCTCTCCCTGGTGTGGGTCGAGATCTGCAAGTGCTCGTAGCAGGCGTGTTTTACCGCAGCCGGAGGGGCCGGTGAGTGTGGTGCAGCTACCTGCCGGTAACACCAGATCAATAGGGTGCAGGTTGTGGCATTGAAAGCCTTTGAGAGTGAGGGTACTCATTGGCGGAGAAAAATCAGATCCCAGATGCCGTGGCCCAGGCGATGACCCCGCTGCTCAAATTTTGTCACTAGGCGATGTCCTGGGCGGGGGGTGAAAGCCCCTCTCCCGGCACTGTTTTCAAAGACATCTTCAGCGGCGCTCATCACCTCCATCATCTGCTCGGCATAGGGTTGCCAATCGGTGGCGGCGTGAAAAAAACCACCGGGTTGGATTACTTGCTTTAACAGCGAGACAAAGCCGGGCTTGAGAATGCGGCGCTTGTGGTGGCGCTTTTTATGCCAGGGATCGGGGAAGAAGAGAAACAGGCCAGCCAGTGCGGCACCCGCCACACCTTGTGTCAGTACCTCTACGGCATCATGTTGTATGACGCGAAGATTTTTCAATTCAAACTCTTCGATTTTCAACAGCAGATGACCAACCCCAGGGCGGTGGACTTCGATGCCAAGGTAGTTGTTTTCCGGTGCTGCTGCGGCCATCTGCGCCAGAGACTCACCGTTACCAAAGCCGATTTCGATAAAGACCGGGTTGCTGTTGCCAAATAGCTGTTCAAATGCCAGTGGTTGACCGTTAAAGTCGACCCCGAATTGTGGCCATAGCCGACCAAATGCACGCTCCTGTCCGGGCGTCATGCGCCCTGTGCGCAATACATAGCTTTTGATGGCGCGGTGTTTTTTATCCTGCTCTGGCATGAGGGTTTTGACTGTATTTAGATAAAATCGCTTCAGCTAACAATCCGGAACCCAGGCGTAGGAGCGAACTTGTTCGCGATCAACAGATTTCGGAGCCGGTCGCGAACAGGTTCACTCCTACTGGTATTTACTTGTGGAACCAATCTGCTGTGCGATACCGGCGCAGATTCATTAACTATTGGGATTAATCCGTCTCTGCCTTAGTCTGCTGAAGCGATTCTACACCAAAGAGAGGAGTTGCCCGAATTATTCAACCTTATGGAGTAAGTTGTTGCTTGATGCTTGCCTCTCCACCCCGAAGGCGCATAGAATCACCTCTCTCAGCGGGTATCGTATATCGGTATTACCCTAGCTTCCCAAGCTAGTGAGGCGGGTTCGACTCCCGCTACCCGCTCCAGATTTCCCGCCGTCTCCAATGTCCTCCGCCCGATGTTCTATGCAGGTGACGGCTCCACATTGTTACGATTCTTGATCTTTTAGTGGTAGACGAAGCAGCGCGTCGGAGGCAGACTACACTCCTTAAGTGTGAATGGCTTATGCGCTGTGGAATTCCATGCGCGCATGAGCCATGATGAACTGAACACTATTTACAAAATGGAGAATGTGATGGGTAAGCTCTTCAAGATCCTCGGCGGAGTGGTGGCGCTGGTGGTGCTTCTGATTGTGGCGGCGGTGGTTATTACGCCGCTGATGGTCGATCCCAATGACTACAAGGAGGAGATTATCGCCAAGGTTCAGGAGCAGACAGGTCGTACTCTGCAGATTGGCGGTGATCTTAAACTGTCGGTATTTCCCTGGTTGGGGGTTGAAATAGGCGCCCTGGAACTGGGTAACGCCCGGAACTTTGGAGATCAGCCGTTTGCCGCTGTCAATCATGCGGCGGTGCGGGTAAAACTGCTGCCGCTGCTCAGCAGCCGCATCGAGGTCGATACCATCGGGCTGGATGGGCTACAGCTCAACCTGGCAAAAAATAGTGCCGGCGTGAGCAACTGGGATGATCTGGCGAAGGGGGGCGGAGAATCAAAGAGCGGTTCGGATGAGCATAAAACCTCTGCCGGGGCGGCGGCTTTCACCATCGGCGGCATCAACATCAACAACGCCCAGGTGAGTTGGGATGATCGCAGCAGTGGGCAGCAGTACTCAGTCAGCAACTTCTCTCTCAACACCGGCGCCATTGTCCAGGGGCGTCCGGTGGCTCTGGAGATGGAGATGCAGCTTGAGAGCAAAGCACCGCAAATAGAAGCCGGGGTGCGGATGGAAGGTACCCTCTCTCTGGATGAAGGTGCGGGTGAGTTACGTATCGCCGGGTTGACCCTGAAGGTGGATGCCAAAGGTGAGGCGTTGGCAGGAGGTACTGCCCAGGCAGAACTTGAGGCGGCGATTGTCGCCGCTCTCGATGGTACCGCTGTCACCGTTGACGGCCTCAGGATAAGCGCCGGAGAGCTTAAGCTCAGTGGTAACCTGAAAGGGGTGGGCCTGAACAAGCAGCCCGCTTTCAGCGGTGCCCTCAAGCTGGAGGAGTTCAATCTGCGCCAATGGCTCGTCGCCCAGGGCCTGACCCTGCCCGAGACCACCGACCCCAAGGCGCTGACCCGATTTGCCGCCGATATCGGCCTCAAAGCCGAAGGGAAGGTAACTCGACTGGAGAAGCTGGCGGTCACCCTGGACGATACCCTCATCAGCGGCAGTGCCAGTCTGCGAGGCGAGGCGATTACCTTTGTCCTGGATGTGGATGAGATTAATCTGGATCGCTATCTGCCGCCTGCCGTTGAGGGGGAAGAGAAGCCTGAGACGGCTAAGGCGAGTGGTGACGAAGAGCTGCTGCCGGTTGAGATGCTGCGGAAACTGGATATCGACGGCAAACTGAAGATCGGCAAGCTGGTGATCAGTAAGCTGCAGGCGGAGCAGCTGGAGGTGGGCGTCAAGGCGCACAAGGGCAAGCTTGAGCTGAGCCAGAAGATCGGTGGTTTCTATGAGGGAACCTATCAGGGCGTGACGCGCCTGGATGTGAGTGGCAAGAGCCCCCGCATGAGTACCGACAACAAACTCGCCGGCCTCTCCGCCGGTCCTCTGGTAAAGGATCTTACCGGCGAGGATCGTTTCGACGGCAAGGGTCGCTTCAATGCCAAACTCAACAGCAGCGGCAACAGCATCAATGCCATCAAGCGCAGCCTCGGGGGCAACCTCGATTTCCGCTTTGAGAACGGTGCCGTCAAGGGCTTCAATCTGGCACAGTCGATCCGTGATGCCAAAGAGAAGTTCAGTGGCGGCAGTGCGCAGCCGCAGACCCAGGCAGCCGCTCAGACCGACTTTTCGGAGTTAGGAGGCTCTGCGGTGATCAACAAAGGAGTGTTGACCAACAAGGACCTACTGGCTAAATCGCCCTACCTGAGGGTAAGCGGCGACGGACAGGTAAATCTGGTGAATGAGACCCTCGACTACAAGGTGAAGGCGGTGGTGGTCAGCACCGAGAAAGGTCAGGGCGGAGAAGGCCTGGATGACCTCAAAGGGGTACCTCTACCGGTGCACCTGACCGGCCCCTACGCTTCACCTGATTACAGCTTTGATTTCGGCTCGGTTCTTGCTGGGGCACAGAAGGCAAAGGTGGAGGAAAAAGTCGAAGAGAAGAAGCAGGAATTGAAAAAGAAGCTCGATAGCGGGCTAAAGAGCAAGCTGAAGGGGCTTTTCTAGCATGAAAACATGATAAACCGCCGGAATATGCATTTTTTTACTGTTTCTTCATTAAATGAAGAGCTAGACTACTGTGTATTATGTCTCACTTAGGCAGACCAGCGTTTGTCACCAGACAGCATAATCCCGCCTGTGGGAGGGTGTTCGGTATTAACCGGTGCTCTATTTAGCCGCTGACGGGTCACGATCAAAAAATGAAATACAACCTTTAGGAGCGACAAAAAATGATGAAAAGTACCCTCACAAAGCTGTCTGCAGTGGTCCTGACCCTTGGTCTTGTTACCGGCTGTGCAAGCACAGATCAGCTGAAGCAGATGCAGACGGATATCAGTAAGGCCCAAGAGACCGCTGACGCGGCAATGGCAGCCGCCAACTCTGCCGGTTCAGCCGCCTCCGCTGCAGATCGTAAAGCCTCTGCCGCCATGAGCGCCGCCAACGTGGCCCAGTCATCCGCTGATGAGTGCGCCGAGAAGTGTGATCGCATGATGCAGAAAAGCATGGCCAAATAAGCCTGCGGTATCGCAATAGAAAAAGCCCGGTGACCTCTTGCAGGTCACCGGGCTTTTTTTTGGTACCGCTGGAATGGTGCATACTAATCAGGGGTCGGAGTCGAGTCGGCAGCGGAGTGGTGCTGATAAAGATGCACCCAGCGTGTTCAGTGCGATATTGCAGCACTGTCGCTCTCGACTCCGACCCCGAGCACCCCGGATTGGTGCAAAGGAACGCAGAGAACACCGAGAACCTCTGAGTACGCAGAGTAACGCTCCTGTTTGC
>JBEVXT010000321.1:21853-24634 GCA_040505955.1 Sedimenticola sp.
TCGACTCCGACCCCGAGCACCCCGGATTGGTGCAAAGGAACGCAGAGAACACCGAGAACCTCTGAGTACGCAGAGTAACGCTCCTGTTTGCATCAGGCGCTCTGCGTTCTTTGTGCTCCTCTGGGTTTTCTGTGATTTTATTGGTTTGAGCAGATGCCATTGCGCTACTACTGCGATTGCAGCGTAACGCTCTCTACAGCATCGGTTGGGGTGACCGGCACCGGAATACCTCTTTGATCGATTGCAGCCTCCCGCATCGCCTCCCAGTCCGGTTTCAGGTCGTGCTCCCCCATTGCTCTGACGATGGCGGATACCATTGGAGTGAAGTTGATTCCGCGGGCCTTGCGCTGCTCACTGAGGGGCGGATGGGCCTCAATATAGAGGCGGCCAGCCAACCACCCTGCTTTGTACGGCTCGTTGACGATGCGCACCGGTGTGTTGGTAGGCACCTGATCAAACAGTGTGGCGATATCTTCCGGGTAGAGGCGGATACAGCCGTGGCTCACCCGCATACCAACACCATAAGGCTTGTTGGTACCGTGGAGTAGATAGCCTCTCATACTGAGGTAGATGGCATGCTCCCCCAAGGGGTTGTCGGGGCCGGGTTTCACCAGTGCAGGCAGTGGATCACCCATCTCCTCATGCTCCTTGAGAATCGACGGGGTCGGGCGCCAGCTCGGCTTGTGCCGCTTGCCTGTTACCCGCGCTTTGCCGATGGGCGTGCTCCACCCCTCACGACCTATACCCAGGGGGTGGGTGATGACCTCTTTTCCGCCCTTAGGGAAGTAGTAAAGACGTAGCTCAGCAAGATTGATGACAATGCCTTCACGGCTTCCGGAGGGGAGGATGAAGTGAGTCGGCAGCAGCACCTGGGTACCCTCACCGGGGAGCCAGGGATCGACCTCCCGGTTGGCCTCGGTGATCTCGGTGTAACCGAGATCGTTATTCCGTGCAATATCCGAGAGTGTGTCTTCATAGCGGCTGTGAACTTCACGCACCTCGCCCACAAGGTCGTCGCCCTCCGGGGGCAGAGGAAAGCTGAGGGCTGAGGCGGCCATTGGAATCAGCAACACCAACAGGGCGGGCAGGCGCAGTGGTAAACCTTTCACAGTGTGAGTCATCGTCGAAAAAAGAGGCTCTATTATCGCACAAACGACCCCCCTATAATGATCCGATGAAGATATGTGACTGGAGGGAAGGCGGGCTGTTTGCCGACAGAGTACTCGCCTGGTTTGAGGTACATGGTCGCAGGGATCTGCCGTGGCAGTTAGAGTCCACCCCCTACCGGGTCTGGGTTTCTGAGATTATGCTGCAGCAGACCCAGGTGGTGACGGTCATCCCCTATTTCGAACGCTTTATGGTGGTTTTCCCCCGGCTTGAGGATCTTGCCCGGGCAAGCGTTGATGAGGTGCTGCATCTATGGTCAGGGCTGGGCTACTACGCCCGGGCAAGAAACCTGCTCCGTGCGGCGCAACAGGTGAGTAAGGAGTGTGACGGGCAACTCCCGGACACACTGGCCGGACTGACGGCGCTGCCGGGGATAGGCCGCTCCACCGCCGGGGCGATACTCTCTCTCGCAGCGTATCAGCGTCAGCCGATTCTCGACGGCAATGTAAAGCGGGTATTGGCACGTTGTTTTGCTATCGCAGGTTGGTCCGGCAGAGCGGTGGTGGAGAGACGGCTGTGGATCCTGGCGGATAGCCTTACTCCCTACGAGCGGGTGGGTGAGTATAATCAGGCAATGATGGATCTGGGGGCCGGGGTCTGCCGTCGGAGCCGCCCCGATTGCCCCGGCTGCCCCCTGGCGCAGGGGTGTCTCGGCCTGGCCGAGGGGGATCCGGTGCGCTACCCCACGCCCAAGCAGCGAAAATCGCTCCCCAGTCGCGAAGTCTGCATGTTACTGCTGCATGATGGCGAGGGGCGGTTGTTGCTTGAACAGCGACCGGAAGAGGGCGTTTGGGGTGGTCTGTGGGGGCTGCCGGAGCATAGCGATCAGGCGGCGGCTGAGGCCTGGTGTCTGGCCCGGGCAGGTGGGAAAGTGCAGCAGTTTAATCTTCTGCCAACACGTCGCCACACCTTCTCTCACTTTCATCTCAATATCACTCCCCTGATGGCTAAGCTGAATAACGTCACAGATTGTGTGATGGATGGTGATCGCTCTGTCTGGTATAACTCGCTCAACCCCGATGCTCGTGGGCTGGCTGCGCCGGTGGCGCGACTGATCGATGAGTTGAAACAGATTTTATTAGGAGATGTCCCATGAGCCGCCAAGTGAACTGTGTAAAACTGAACAGAGAGGCCGAGGGTCTCGACCGCGCCCCCTATCCCGGAGAACTGGGTGAGAAAATATTTGACAGCGTATCAAAGGAGGCGTGGCAGATGTGGCTGCAGCACCAGACCATGCTGATCAATGAATACCGCCTGGTGCCCTATGAGACCAAGGCGCGCAAGTTTCTCGAGGAGGAGATGGATAAGTTCTTCTTCGGCGGCGGTAGCGGCACTCCGGTGGAGTTTACCGCCCCAAAGTGAAATCCAACTTGACTCCGGGGCGCTGTATCGGTTTAATACGCCCTCTTAATTATGGCCGGGTAGCTCAGTTGGTAGAGCAGCGGACTGAAAATCCGCGTGTCGACAGTTCAATTCTGTCCCCGGCCACCATCCAAAAAATCCAGAGCCCACACTTTCAAGATGTGGGCTTTTTTTGTCTTCAGAGAATGTGTAGGATGACGCATGATTAAGAGATAGGTTCACGGATCGGGTTGCTCATAATGCCAGTAACAA
>JBEVXT010000322.1:0-7219 GCA_040505955.1 Sedimenticola sp.
ATCTACGTCCACACTGAAATTAACAACGTAGTCATCGCCGGGAGTACCGTCACCGCTGGGAAGTGGGGTTGAGGGATCGCCGTCGAGGAGGTTACCCATCGGGTCACGGGCAGCCTGCTCACCACTGATCAGGGTCAGGGTATAGCCACCATCATGCAAATCGACAAAGGTAGCACTCAGAACGCTGGTAGCGGAGTCATAGATAAAATTCTCGGCTACATAGGTGTTGAGTTTGCTATCGGTAAGCACCAGGTCTTCACTGCCCAGCACCTCGGCAGCCAGCGTTTCACTGAACGCTATCTCTACCTGCAGATCACCGGCGCCCAGGACATCACCCTCGCTCAGGGTGCTGGTGGTAACGGTCGGGATGATAGTATCCACGGTGAAGGTGACACTGTCTGCTTCAATGGGCTGGTTAGCGATGGAGGTCAGAGCGCCTGCGGCAATCTCGATGGTATAGCTGCCGTCGCCTGTGACCACACCGGCAATACCAAACTCCAGGGTATCGACGTCGATGATAGTGACGCTGTCGGCCGCCACCCCGTTGATGGTCAGGTCCGCCGCATCGACACTGGTCTGCAGCACCGGGGCGGAAAGGTCGATGCGGTAGGTGTCGGGGTATTCGAGTACCCCGGCACCGTCGGCAATATTGCTACCCGTCACTTCGAAGGGTGCTGCCGGGCTACTGCTGCCCTCGACGCTCAGCAGGTACTCCCCGCTATCCTCACCCATTCTGGCACCACTCACTTCAACACGGTACTGCCCCCCTTCGCCGGTGGGAACCGTGTAGGTGATCAGGGCATCGTGGCCATTGAGACTGTTGTCATCTGTGGCCACTAGGCTGCCGTCCGCTGCGTAGAGCGTCAATACCGGATCGAGCATATTGACGAACTCACCCGCCGCACCTCCCGGTGCCGCCGTGGTGATGCGCAGCTCGTCTCCCTCCTCCACTTCGATCAGGTAGTGGTCAGTCCGGTCAATACGACCTGAGGCTGCCCAGGCCACCGCCTGCTCAAACAGCCGGTCAGCTGTACCACTGCGAAGTTCGCTGTATCTGGTGGTGTCGGCATAGCTAAGTCCAAGATAGGCTGTATGACCACTGCCCACATCGCCCACGACCACCATCTCTGCGCTTCCGATAACACCCAGCACCGTCGCGCCAGCATCGATCCCACTCGTAGCATAGCGACTGTACGGTGTAAAGAAGTTGCTGACTCCCGCCGTGACAGCATGTTCCATGCCCACTATATTCAGCTCTCCCGATATTCCAGAGTAGCCACCCATCCCCTGTACCGGGATGACCGCATCAAGGTCGATTTGATTCTGACCATGGGCATAGTCGCTGATATGTCTAGTTCCCTTACCCGTGGTCACGACACCACCACCCGCCTCGGCCCAGGCGCGCAGCGCCGGGGCCATCTGACCAATGTCGTTCCACATCGTGTAATCACCGAGCACAACGGCATCGTAGGCAGAGAGCTCTTCGAGGGTATCGATCTGATCCACGGTGACCGACACTGCATTGAAGTCGAACCAGGTGTCATCGTTGAGCTGGGTCAGCGCCTCTGCGCTGTAGTTATACTCACCACGCACTACCGCCACATCGATGGTGCCGCCGCCCGTGTCAACAGCACCCAGTACCCGACCCGTGGGGGAGAGCAGCTGGGGGTCATCCCCGGCATCCAGATCGAACCCGGCATCGCGTGTCAGTAACAGGTTGTATTCGGCGTCCCCGTCGCTGGAGACCCGCACATAGAAGGTGCCGGCGGCATCCGCCACAAAACCATCCACTACGTGATCCACACCACTCCCTTCGCTGATACCCTGGGTCAGTAACTGACCCGCGGCATCGTAGAGTTCGAGCTGAAGTGGAGCGCCCCCCTCACCAGCACCTTCCAGTGCCAGGATGGCTGCTTCGCCCTCGGTTAGACTAAAGTGGTACCAATCTTCTCCGTCAACCACCACCTGGGGCTCTTCGAGAACGGCAAAGGTCAGGGTATGCACATCACCCTGCATGGTGATGATGCTGCCCACGGAGCTCTGTGTATCCATATCGACGACCACCAGCCCCGGTGTGCTACTGGTGCTGAGACCGTAAAAGCGGTTGCCTAGAGGATCAAAATCACCGTGGTAGGCCGAGTCCGCACCAAAAAGGAAGTTGGTCTGACCGGTCATTGGATCTACGCTATATACCCACCCGCCAAGAAAGTAGAGATTGTCATCGGCATCAAAGGCAAGGCTGTATCGACCCGAATTGATATTTGAGTCACCGATGATGCTTCCACTGCCATCAACAGGATCCAGCAGGACCAAGTCACCATGGTCGTGTGCCCAGGCAAACAGCTGCCCTGCCGAGTCACTGGTGAGGTTGGTGATGGCACCCACCCCGGCACCACTGCCAATGGGGGTGCCCGCACCGGTCTCCAGGTCGATCTCTACCAGATGGCTGGGAGCGTTGGCATCGCTCTCGGATGCCATGCCATAGAGGATTCCGGTGGCAGCAACATATTCGAGGCCGCTGATCGAGTAGCCAATATCACCGATGGTGCGAACAATCTCACCGCTCTCCGGGTTGATCTCGACGAGGGTGCTCGGTGTACCGTCTTTGCCGACGGTGCCCAGCATGACCCGGTCAACACCATCGTTGAGCCAGCCGCTGACGGCACCACGCTCTCCGGCGCCAACCGACATAAGGCCCTGGGCTGCATCGAGGGGCTCGGCTGAGGCGAGCTCATCGTTGGCTGTGCCGGCAGTGGCCTCCTGCTCCATCAGGGTGTTGAGCAGCAGGCCTACATTGTAGTTGCCACTGCCGCTAATGCTTTCGATCTCAATGCGATAAGCGCCTGCTGTTCCAACCGTCGAATTCAGCAGGAAGAGGATTTCTCCGGCAGTGGTGGCATCAACACTGTTGAGCAGGGTACCGGATGGCTCAAAGAGGCTCACTCGTCCCCGCAGTAGAGAATCTGTATCCAGCTTGATATTCAGCAGTTGACCCGCTTCCAGCGTCAGGCTGAAACGATCCACATCTCCACTGTGGGCATAACCGCCGACGCTTCCACTGTAGATCAGGGAGCCGAATGGCTCGGCTGCAGTCAGTGAAGGAAAGGGCTGTTCATCCGTATCAATGCTGAAGTTGATGACAAAATCATCTCCGGCAGTACCATCGCCAGAGGGGAGAGGAGAGGCCGGATCACCATCGAGTGGATTGCCATTAGGGTCACTGAATGCCTCCTAACTACTGACCAGGGTCAAGGTGTAGCTGCCATCCTTGAGTCCGGTAAAGCCGACACTCAGCACACTGCTGTCGTCATCATAGAAAAAGCTGTCGACGGCGAAGGTATCCTCGTTGCTGTCTACGAGCACCAGGTCTTCACTGCCCAGTACCTCAGCAGCCAGTGTTTCACTGAACGCTATCTCTACCTGCAGATCACCGGCACCCAATACATCACCCTCACTCAGGCTGCTGGTGATAACGGTCGGGATGATAGTATCCACGGTGAAGGTGGCACTGCCCGCCTCAATGGGCTGGTTGCCGATGGAGGTCAGGGCACCCGCCGCCATCTCAACGGTATAGATACCGTCACCCGTGTCCGCAGCAGCAATGCTAAACTCCAGGGTATCGGCGTCGATAAAGGTGACGCTGTCAGCCGTCACACCGTTGACGGTCAGGTCCGCCGCAGCGACACTGGTCTGCAGCACCGGGGCGGAAAGGTCGATGCGAAGAGTGTCGGGGAAATCATGTAACCCGGCACCGTTGGCGATATTGCTGCCACTCACTTCGAAGGCCACCACCGGGCCGCTGGCGCCCTCAACACTCAGTAGGTATTCCCCTCGATCATCACCTGCCCTTGCACCACTCACTTCAACACGGTACTGCCCACCTTCGCCTGTGGGTACTGTGTAGGTGATCAGAGCATCATGGCCGTCGAGACTGTTGTCATCTGTCGCCACTACGCTGCCGTCAGCAGTGTAGAGCGTCAACACCGGATCGATCTCATTGACAAACTCACCCGTGGCACCTCCCGGTGCCGCCGTGGTGATGCGTAGCTCGTCTCCCTCCTGTACTTCGATCAGGTACTGGTCAACCCGGTCAATACTACCTGAGGCTGCCCAGGCCACCGCCTGCTCAAACAGCCGGTCGGCTTCACCACTACGCAGATCGTTGTAACTGGTGGTGTCGGCATAGCGGGCTCCGAGGTAGACCGTATGACCGCTGCCGGCATCAGCCACGACTACCGTCTCGGCAGTTCCGACAAGACCCAGTACCGTCGCACCGTCATCAATCCCATTCGTAGCATAGTGACTGCCGTCTGAGTGGACACCGCTGAGGCCCGCAGTGACCGCATGGTCTGTGTTCTGAATATACAGAGTACCCGATGCTCCACCGTAGCCACCCACCCCCTGTACCGGGATGACCGCATCGAGGTCGGTTTGATTCTGACCGTAGGTAAAATTGTGGATATGCCTGAGTCCATGACCCGTGGTCACAACACCGCCACCGGCCTCAGCCCAGGCGCGCAGCGCCGGAGCCACCTGACCAATGCTGCTCCACATTGAGTAATCCCCAAGCACAACGGTATCGTAGGCAGACAACTCTTCAAGGGTATCGATCTGATCCACGGTGACCGATACCGCATTGAAGTTGAACCAAGTGTCGTCATTGAGCTGGGCCAGCGCCACTGCGCTACGGTTATCTTCACCACGCAGTACCGCCACATCGATAACGCCATCACCCCCATCAATAGCACCCAGCACCCGACCTGAGGGGGAGAGCACTTGGGTAGCTTCCGCGGAGTCAAGATCGAACCCGGCATTGCGGGTCAGCAGCAGGGTGTATTCGGTGTCTCCCTCGCTGGAGACCCGCACATAGAACGTGCCGGCAACGTCCGCCACGAAACCATCCACTACCTGATCTACACTACTCCCTTCACTCACACCCTGGGTCAGCAACTGCCCCGCAGCATCGTAGAGTTCGAGTTGAAGTGGAACGCCTCCCTCTGAGAGATCCTCCAGCGCCAGCGTGGCAGCTTCCCCTTCAGCCAGGCTGAAGTGGTACCAGTCTTCTCCATCAACCGCGCCTACGCCATCGTTGAGCCAGGCGATGCCGTCGTTGAGCCAGCCAGTGACAGCACTGCGCTCTCCAGCATTGATCGACATGAGGCCCTCTGCTGCATCAAGCGGCTCGGCTGAGACAAGCTCATCGTTGGCTATGCCGGTAATAGCCTCCTGTTCGACCAGGTCGTTGAGCAGCAGGGCCACTTTGTAGTCACCACTACCGCCAATGCTCTCGACCTCTATGCGATAGACACCACCTGTTTCAATGGCTGAATCCAGCAGAAGGAGGGGGGCTCCTGCTGTGGTGGCATCGATGCTATTGAGCAGGTCGCCGGTCGAATCGAACAGGCTCAATCGACCTTGCAGAGAGGCATCATCAGGCTCAAGCAGAATTTGAACGAGTTGTCCCGGTTCCAGTGTCAGACTAAAATCATCTGTATCACCTGCATAAACATGACCACCGACACGCCCATGATAAATCAAAGAACCGAAGGGGTCGGCGCTCTCCAGTACAGGAAAGGACCGGTCGTCCACATCCACACTGAAATTAACGACGTAATCATCACCTGAAGTACCATCACCACTGGGGAGTGAGGTGGACGGTGCACCATCGAGTAGGTCACCATCGAGATCATGAAATGCGTCTAGACCACTGACTGCACTCAGGCTGTAGTCACCCTCACCCAGATCAGCAAAAAAGGCTGTCACCGTATTGGTTGCATTGTCGTAAGAGAAGTCTGTGGTTACATGAACATTCGATTCCGCATCCATGAGCACCAGGTCTTCAGCCCCCAATCCGACGACATCCAGGTCTTCACTGAAACCGATTTCAACCTGCAGATCACCCGGGCTAATCACGCTACCTTCAGGCAGGGAACTGGAGATAACTGTCGGAGGAGCATCTGGAACGGTGAGATTCAGGGAGAAAGTCGTGGCTGGCAGAGTGAGAATCTCTGCAGCTTCTACTCTGTCATTGGAATCGGACGGCGCTTCCGCACAGGGCAAAAGGTCAGCCGAGAGAAGCAGGCGGGGCTCAAGTGTCTCGAATAGGGCTTTCCGCTTAAAGGGCGGCAGCTTACAACCAGGTAAACAGGATTGTCTCGACGGTGATGCTGCCAGACTTTCTGCGCAACAGCTTTTTTGATATTTCTCCTGGTCGCCGACAAACCAATCAAATACACCTTTAAGTCCTTTACGATTGCATCCCATCAAACTTTCCCTTTATTTTGGTTATCATGCATTCCATTGCCCCCTTTAAATTATATATACATTCCCTTGCATCTTTGCATCTGAGCCTAGAGCCCTCGCCAATCGCAGCCAAAAATTGGACAACTGCAACCCAATTAACATGCTGTATTTTTCTGCCGGCTACCGTGAACTCTATTCAGCCAGCACCATCAGAGGACTGCCCATATTTCATATAATTGGCAGCTGATACTGTGGTAAGAGCCTACCTGCATCCACAATTAGCGAGTGGGAATAGTAAATGACTTCCCGAGGATCAGCAATACTTAATTATCAACTGATCACAGCGGTATTTGTTTTACCAATCCCAGCCAGTCATGGCAAAGGGTTAACCCACAAGCTGAACAAACCTCAAGACAGCGCGTATAGTCGAAATCTCTAGGTTGAGATAAAACCATGTGGTAATAAGATCCATTCAGTTCAGACCCATCACCCCGGATGAAGAGATCAAATACTAGCGATTAATGGAATCACACCATTACTTAGCCATACCTAGAATTGGTGAGACCCTCTGGTACGCAGGCACCGTTGAAAACAAATGGGGTACTCTGATCAGTTTTTCGGCCGCTGCTTTAAAATGTAATGTAAGGACTCAAGGCTGGCGACCATGAAGACGGCATCTTGATCGCACTCGGCAGGATTGAAGTCAGAAAAATATGGATGACAACGACACTGAACAACTACTTGACGCTCCCGCATGTTGCGTGGGTTTATAAGATTGAAAGGCAAAGCACGGACAAAAAAGTGGCGAGAGATCCATTGAGATCACCAGGGTATAACCAGCAGAAGCGGCACGGAAGCCGATCCTAAAACCGCTGTAACTATTCGGCTATACCTGTTTTTGGGTTGTTTTTACCAGGGGTCGGAGTCACTGGGGTGTTGAGGTGTGCCATTACATCATTGACTGGATTTACGATGA
>JBEVXT010000323.1:0-22267 GCA_040505955.1 Sedimenticola sp.
GGTGATGATGGTACAGAGCATGTATTGATATCAGCGCCAAGCAGATCTGGGAAAGGTGTAGGCATCGTAATACCAAACCTCCTGAACTGGGATCACTCTGTTGTCGTGCTGGATATCAAGATGGAGAATTTCAAAGCAACGAGCGGCTTCAGGGAAAAACATGGTCACAAAGTTTTTTTGTTCAATCCTGCAGACATTTCTGGGGTAACTCATTGCTACAATCCGTTAATGGTGATTCCAAATGATCCACATTTCAGAGTAAATGAGATTCAAAAGGTGTCTAACTTTCTGGCGCCTACTCCTCAACAAGGAGACCCAATGTGGTCATCAGAGGCACGAAAGTTATTTCTTGCCGCTGTCCTCTTTTTACAAGACACAGGAAAACCGATTACATTGGGTGAAGTCTATCGTCTGATTAACGGCAACAATGCCGAAGACCTGGAGAAAATGATTGAAGAACACTCCAAAGACTTAGATCCCGCCTGTATCAGCAATTTCATCAACTACATCAGCATGGGAGGAAAACAGCGGTCTGGTGTTAAATCAACATTAACAAGTGCACTAGATTTGTTTGATAACCCACTAATTGATGCAGCAACCTCTAAGTGTGATTTTTCTTTCTCAGATCTTCGTAAAGAAAAAATTAGCATTTATGTAGGGGTAACCCCCAACAACCTGGCTAGACTAAAACCATTACTCAACTTATTTTTTCAGCAGTGCATAGACCAGAACACGCAATCATTACCCGATAAATCCACTGAGCCATATAAGATTTTGATGCTGATGGATGAGTTCATATCTTTAGGGAGAATGGAAATAATAAAAGATGGCATTGCTTTTTTTGCAGGCTATCACATTCGACTGATGCCGATAATACAAGGGCCATCACAGTTAGCTGACAAATATGGTGATGATGGAAAACGATCTATGATCTCTAATTTTAAGTTCAGAGTTGTATTTGCTCCGAACGATCCTAAAGACGCTGAAGAAATTTCACGCGAATTAGGTACCAAGACAGTCAACCAAAAGAGCAGAAGCAAGGGGACCTGGTCCGCTCAAAATGGGTCTATTACTACCAGCAAAACAGGCAGGGCGCTGCTCTTACCACAAGAGATTAAGCAGCTAAAGGATAAGAAAGAAATTATTATCGTGGAGGCAATGCCCCCTATAATGGCTGATAAAATCGTCTATTACACTGATAAATGGTTTAAAAACAGATTCTTTAATATTTACGATCCAGAAAAAAATACAGGGCCAGTTCCCAGTAAAGTGCCAATTTTAGATCTAGTGTCAGCAATGGAGGCAAGGAGAGGATCCATTACATTAGATTCTGACACTCTTGCCGGCAATGAGACCCACACAATTCAACCTGATGAGGAGCATGAGGATAAAATGACACTAACGGAAACTGAAATGGACAGCCTTCTAACCGAGTTTTGGAACACAGGAACCTCCACCTAATGGACACAGATAAACAGGAGGAGCTTTCGGTTAGCTTGGAAGGTGTGGCAAATGAATCAAAATCCAAGCCAGTCAGCAAAGAGATGGATAACCGGTTCAGTATCATAGAGAAAAGGAATAAAACGCTCTATTCTTATTCGAACGATCCTGAAAAAGTAGCTTTCACAGAGAAAGATAACAAGCTCATAGCGAACGACAATAACCCAGCGCTCATCAAAAATATGATGGAAGTTGCAGAAAACAAAGGATGGGAAAAAATCACGGTCACCGGTGATAAAGAATTTAGGCGTGATGTGTGGATGGAAGCAAAAGCAAGAGGTTTAACGGTAAATGGTTATGCTCCAACCAAGCAGGATGAGCGCAAGTTAGAGCGCATAATGGAGAAACAGAACAGCATCGGTGAAGATAAAGAAAATGCAATCACTACGGACGTTACAAGGGAAGTTGGACAGGACGCTTCAGAGAAAGCTCCTAAGGATGAAATAAAGGAAACTTCACCCATACTACCCATTAATGACGAAGATAAAGAGATACGTAGACGGGAGCTTAAAACAGCATATAAAACGTTAGGAAAAGAAAAGGCAATTGAAAAATTTCCAGAGCTTGAAAAAGTCTATGAAGTAGGAGATTCAGCCGTTGCTTTTTATCAATCAAAAGGAGGATCAGAAAAACAGGAATGGGAGTTTAGATCAAAAGCGACTAATAAAGCAATCGATGAGATAGCGTCAGGAAGGACACTTCCTGATTTTGATGTCTCATCCTATAAGGAGATACAGAAACAAATCGAAACAAAAAAAGAATCTGAAATTGACTACGGTTGAAACCAATAAATAATTTCCATCTAAACTATTTTATCACCAGGAATATTGTTATGAAAAAAATGTTTTCTATTTTCATCCTATCCGCCAGCTTGTCTTTTTCTCCTGTTATTTCAGCAATGAGTATCAGTGATTTAGCCTGTGGTGCTATCTTGTGTTTAAGCGGAGAAAGTGACGGGGATGGATGCGGCCCTTACCTAGACAAATATTATTCTATCGTGAAGAAAAAAAGCTGGGGCCGTTATTGTAGTGGATGCACTAAAGCCGCGAGAAAAATATTCCTTAGCAATTGTGAGTATGTAGGTGATGCGGAAATTGAAGCAGCGAATAACAAGCATGGATCACGTAAGTACAAGCCATCAGCGCCATGATATATATTCAGTTAGGACCATATACAGGATCTCTACGAAGCTCTGAATGATTAACTAATTTCTTTTTCACTCCACTACATGCCGTAAGCTTTTTAACGACATCATAGAACCACATATCGGCATAGGGTGAAATAATGACTTTAGTTATAAAACTATTTAAATCAACCTCAAATAGCTTTCCTTTTTTAGGCATTTCTTCTCCTTCTCTTGGTCGTGAGACCGCTTGAGTGCCATTAACTATCGGCTCAGGAGGATATTTAAATTTAATTATCCTTAATTCTGATTCATGGGAAAATGAACTTCGTTTATACTCAAATACATCTGACACCATCAATATGGGTGCTTTATCTTGAATATAATCAATATATTTCACAGTACATAAATTAGCCGTATTATCCACAGCAAGTTTTTTCAGTGAATCATATGTCGTTTCAATAGCAATACTGTTTTTAGTTAAACCATATAAACGCCACATTGCATCAGACTCATGTTCACTATGATTCCAACATGAAATTATTGCAAATTTCTTCCAATCCTCATTATTGAAATCATATTCACTAAAATCATCTTTATTTTTTAAAGGATATGATCCCTCAAATTTATCTTCAAATTGATCACCTCTTGCACAATGTAACCCTGAGTTTTGTAGAATAAAAGCGTAGCTTGCGAAATCCATATATCGTCGAACAATCATGATTTACCTCTTAATAAAATAACACCTGGTCTATTGTCAATCTTTAATCTTAAACGGGCATGGCGTGGCGTGATGGCCATACCTTACCCAGGATTCTACAATGATTGGATCCAGGTGATTATATCTAGAATATTGCAGGAAAAAACGAACTAGAGCAGAAAAAGTGCATCTCCTTGGACATCTATTTTTCTTTAGCCATACGCTAATTGACGGCTTACTATGCCCTGTAACTTTCGAAACAGCAGTAAGAAAACCTTCCTCGCTACTCTTTGGTATGTGCAAACCTACTGCATTATCGATAAGAAGTGAAAATCTAAAACTAAAATTTTTATCTCCTTTCTCTTTACACAATTTTTTAAACGCTTCATACTTTTTCATATACTGCCACATCACAAACCATAGTTTTAAAGGCTACAGAATATCAGATTCTAACCGTCATAATAACTATTATTACCTCTCTATTTCTGATGAACGAGATTGACTTTCTGACACGAGATGATTCACTGATAGTTCACGCAATGACTCAGGTTCAGTTAAAGATTCAGCAAATATTTTCAATTTTCCCGACTCCATTTCTAAACGTTTTTTCTCTTCACCTATTGAATTTTTGGCCTCTATATCAATCTGTTTAACCTCATCCAAGTACATTTTTCTATACTTTCTTGTCGATTCTTTTGCTGACTTTTCCCATGGTTTCAATTTCAACCGTCCTGTTTTTTTAATTTCAATGAACGCCTCTTTTACTGAAGTTTTAAGTGATTCATGAAACCTCACAGTCTCTTTTCTTTTTGATGCTTCGATGGATGCTCTTTTGGTTCCTGTCCTTCCTCCTTTAGTTCCAATACATCTTGCTGTCCTTTTGCTGGCATCAACTGCTATTCCTTGCTCTCTGCATTTTTCCGCAAACACTTCCCGCCACCGAATTAAATCTGATTTCAATGTGGTTAATTGTTCCCCATCATGACCCCTCATTTTTACAATTAAATGTCCATGAGGATGTTTTGTGTCGTTGTGAATGGCAAACATATAACTATGGTTTCTAGAAAACATTTCGCTTGAAAAAGATCTAATAGCTCGGTGTGTCGATATTCTATCGCTCCCTTCTGGAGTAGATAAAATCATGTGCATGGTGTCCCGGCTATTATGTCTATTTTGAAAATCAATAGACCATCCCTCAATAGTTTCTTCTACCTCTTCCGCTGATGTAAATACAAAACCGTCTTCTGATTCCATAAGCAACTCACTGTCCCTGCTAATATAACTTATCGTTGCCATCACTCTCGTGGTTCCGCTTTGGTAGCTGGTAACTTTCATCATGGCTTGAGGCAATCTTTCGGCAATTATCAACATCTGTTTTCTAGACATCGACTTTTGATCTCTAATTTTACTAGAGACTATTGACCCCGCTTTATCTAAATCCAAGTCATCTAGCATAGGTTATTTTCCTATCTCTGTTTGACCACGTTTTACATTTTGTTCAACTAACTTATTAATACTCTTTTTTGTTAAATCAACATGGTCATGAAGTTTTTTCAGGTAGCCTTCGGTTAATTCATTAGCGGTAATATCACCTGAATGTATTTTCCTAATCACCTGGTTAAGATTTCTACCTATCGCCAACAAAAGCCTGTTTGACTCTTTCAAAGAAAGAACCTCATCGTCAAGAAAATCAGGTCCAAGACAAACAAAGTTTCTTGTTAAAGACAGGAGAACTTGACTGCGATTTATAGGTTTTGTTTTGCTGTTTTCTTTTGCTTTGAGTTTGTTTCTCTGGGCAATAATATTATCCAATCTTTTTATTTCTTCAGGCGTTATCCTGAATCTTAATACCTCGGTTTTTTTTGACATTCGAACAATTCCTTTTCATATGTGATATAGAAAAATGTATGGATGTGTATTTTTTTAGTAATTCCATTCACCGAAAAATTTCTACGTAGAAATTTTTTGACTACTCCAGTTCCTTAAAAAATTTCTACGTAGAAATTTTTTGTGACTCTTTTGTTCGATAATGGGGGGGGGGAAATGTATGTAAATACATTTTTGTGTAATGTACCACATTACTACTATCCTGCCAATCCCCACCCCACCTCTTTTTTCTTTTGACCTTGTCTTGAGATCTTAGAAAAGTGCCTTTATCAAAAACATCAACAGAAAAGAACAACATTACTAATGAAGGCTGCTTGTCGATAAAAGAAAAGAAGAGCGGGAGGAGAAGGCTTTACTTTTAATTCTAAATTAATCCTCTCCCAGGATCTCAATAGATAATACTGACATACTCTTCGCTAGAACTCGCTCTGTGCTAGTTCCCCGAGTTACCCAGCAATAATTTTTATCCTCTTTCTCTCTTGTTAAATCAAGTATCCATTCTTCTCCTTCTTTAAAAATGGTAATGATTACGGTATCAAGAAATCCAGTGCATTCTTTTTCATTTTCAGGAAATAGATATTGATCTTCTTCCTGCGCATCAGTTACATTTAAATCTGTTTCTTTCTGCTCATTTTCAGTCTCTTCTGAGACCTCTTCTTGTTTCTCTTTATTCTTTGTTTCATTTTCTGTCTTCTCTTTTTTATTTCCTTTCAATGATTTTTGAAACGCATTAGCTTGGCTATAGGTAACGCTATCTTTGTTTGAAATAAATTTTTTCGTTGCTTCCGAATCAAGTTTATAACAGCGATTTAGAACACCTAAAATTTGAGGTGACACCGTTCCACGATACAAGAGGACTTTTAAATAATCTGGTAGTTTCAAAAGTCCTAACAGTAGACTTATTTCTTTTTCACTCTTTCCAACAGCTTCGGCCACCTCCTTGTTCTTTAAATCGAAGTCATCCTTGAGGCGTTGAAAAGATTCTGCCTCCTCAATGTAGCTTAAATCCTCACGCTGGATATTTTCGATTAACGACAATGCAAGCGTTGTCTTATCATCGGTAGATCTTGTTATCGCGGGTATTACGGTTAAACCTGCTATTTGTGCTGCCCTCCAGCGCCTTTCTCCTGCAATAATTTCAAACCTATCTTCTCCCGTAGATCTGATGATTATCGGCTGCATAACGCCATGTTTACGAATTGTTTCAGCAAGATCATTCAAGGCGTCTTTGCCAAATTCTCTCCGTGGCTGGAACTGACCACGCGAAAGTTTATCTATTTCAATCAGTCTTATCTTCTCACTCGGTTTATTAACGTTATGTAGGAGTTCACTGATAGATCCTAACTTTTTTTTCTGGGCAACTATGTGTGCTTCAGTCATCTTTATTTCCTCTGGTTACTAATCTCATCCGCTCTTCAATCTGAACGAACGCTTCTTTAAATTCTTTTCCTGCGGTTCTTCCGCCTTTACTATTCACACCCCAAACGGGTTTTCCCTTGCTCACCGCATCAGATACAGAAACCCGATCCCCAATGACTTGCGGGATTATCGTTTCTCCAAAACTCTCAATTAGCATCCCCATGAAATCCTTTTGGCTCCTACTCGTGGAGTGAACCTTATTAGCAAGCACACCAATAAAATTTAGGTCAGGGTTAAATCGATCCTTGACCATATCAATAGTGTCCAAGAGGTCCTTTAATCCATCCGTAGCGTATCCGGTGAGTTCAATGGGACAGAGAACATGATCAGCAGCAACTAACGCGCCTAACAGGCGCCGTCCAAGAGATGGAGGAGTATCTATAAAAATATAGTCTGCCCACTCCATCGTTTTCAGGTGTATTGATGGATTTAATATTGATTCCAAATCGTAACTTTCGACATCAGACAGCATGTTATCAGCCGCGATAATTCCAATATTTCCACTGGGTTCTGATATCTGAAGTGGGTCATCGTGATATAGCGCACTGGCACCTACAGTTAATACCTCGTATCCCGCCTCTTTCATGGTAGACGATGAATTTCCTTGGCTATCTGTATCGATCAAACAGACGCGCCCTTTTGATGCAAAGTGGAATACTGAATGAACAACGGTTGTGCTTTTACCAACACCACCCTTCTGATTCGCTATGACAATTATTTTGCTCATTTTTTAGAACCTTTTTTAGAACCTGTTTTTTTTATACCTTTTGGAATTCTGTCCATGTTTAAGTTATTGATCATTCCAGAGATGAGATCATGTCTGCTGATTCCGTGACGCTTACAAAATGTTCGCAACTTATCCGCCATTGTCTCCGTTAAAAATAACCTAAGCGCAGTTCTCCCAGCTAATAGTTTTCGCTGTCTTTCTACCTCACTCATAGGGCCATGCTCTGGATCGGTCAGTGGTCTACCTACTTTTTTCGGTACGGCTTTTTTTGTGTCACTATCGATAGATTTAATAATCATTGTTTTTTGCCCACTCTAATCCTCTGAACATGGCAACACCGGTGCATCCCCATGCATCATCTGATTGGTAAATAATTTTTTTATCTTGACGGAGGTCTCTTACCAGCACCTCGATATCGCCCTCATTCTCACCCTCATTAAAAACTACAACCTCTATTAGACAATCATAATATTCAATAGAATTAGAAATAGAATACTGATCATGATCCAAATCACTCATAGCAGTTACTCCTGATCGGTTTCACGTAATTATACATGGTGGTTTCACAAAAGTATACTGATGGTGTTACAAAATGAATAATACAATGCTTATCTCGGTTCAAAACCATTGAGTAAGCGGAATTAACGTTAGTGCAGTGTAATGGTGCCTTCGGCACAGTTGATTCTTGTTGATTTTTAGTGTGGCTCCGTATGGATAAAGCGTGAATTTCCTGCGGAACGTATGGACAACCTGTGGACAGCATCCCTGCTGCCCACAGGTTGACCACACTAATTCACCCTTTACCCACACTCCGCCAGGCGAGAAAGGAGCGGGAGCATGTTGCCTGCGGCGCTACTACAACTGGTTTTTTTTATCATATTAAGTCGGCCCGGGAGTCCGAGCGTAAAACAGCGTCTTCAGTGCGGATAAACCGAGAAGAACAAAACAACCCAGGGAAACGACTTAAATTCAGGCAAAAGAAAACCCCCTAACGTTTGACCGTGAAGGGGGTTTTCGAAGGAAACCTAACATACCATTAGATTTCCAACCCGAATTTATTTTATAACAAAGAATTTATGTATTCAAACTCCAGAAAGCGAAAACCCCCAAAACCTTTGACAGTTAAGGGGGATTCACTTAGGATCGTTGTTGTTGTAGACAACGCCATCAGCACGCTTAGTCTACAACATTCGATGTAGATGTCAAACAGACATTCGAAGTATCAACCAAAAAAGTAAGTGGACCGGTCGCGGGTTGCCTGCTAGAAAACGCGAAGAAACATAAAATTTTTATCCAATAGTGGCGGGACTGATCCGACCGATAGGAATAAACGTCTTATATATGGTGGGAAGAGCTTTATCCTGAAGGGTGCGAAGGGAGACGCAAATAGTTTGGGCTGTGCTATGCATTTACCATGGTGTGCAAAGCAGCGTGACGTAATACCACTGGATAAAATACGGCTAGACCATGATCCTTACCATGTAACGGATCATTAGACAGCGTATGGCCAAAAAAAAGACGAAACCCTTGCCCCGCCTCACTTCGCACCTCAAATTGCACCCTCAAACAGCCTCGACCCAACCTCGACCCAACCTCAACCCGACCTCATGCCCACCTCATGCCCACCTCATGCCCACCTCAAGCCGACCTCACGCTAACCTCATATCCTAAAGCCACTCTCAACAACATCTCGACTCTATTAGGCTATTAAGTGATGGGTTAAGTGACACATCTACCTAAAAAAGCGTGTTCAAACCTTGAAAAGCTTGAAAAAGCTTGAAAAGCTTGCGTGATTACTTGGCATTTCGTCAAGAATCGCTTCAAGGTTTACTCAAGGTCACTTCAATGTCACTTCAAAAAGTGTAACAAAACTTGATATCTTGGGTTTGTGAGACTATGATTAAGGAACGGGTTAAGTGACACCTGTAACAGGGAGTATAGGGGGGGATTTGTGAGACTATGATTAAGTGACGGGTTAAGTGACACTTATTAAGTCAGATTTACTCAGAAATTTCTTGTCTGATAATCGGCTGTTTATGGAATGCTATATTAATGAATGTTGGTTATGCGAGAGTATCCAAAAAAGATGGGTCACAAAACATCAATCTTCAAATAGACGCATTGATAGAGGCCGGGGTAAAAAAAGAAAACATCTATAGTGACCAGATGTCAGGAAGCATTGACGAGAGGCCAGGGCTTGATTCCTGCCTAAAAGCTCTGAGAGTAGGTGACGTCCTATTAGTTTCTAAACTTGACCGCTTAGGGCGCAACATGAGGCATCTGTTGGAGACTATTGACGGATTACGAGAGAAAGACGTCGGTTTTAAGGTGCTTTCTGGGATCGGAGCAACAATTGACACCACTACAGCTACCGGCAAGCTGATGTTCGGGCTATTTGCAACGTTTGCAGAATTTGAAAGAGATCTAATTAAAGAAAGGACAAATGACGGTCTAAAAGCGTCCAGAGCGAAGGGTATTGTCGGCGGCAGACGACATTCCTTAACTAAATCACAAGTGAGGTTGGCTGAAGCGTCGATGAAAGCACGGGATACAAATGTAGCTGAATTATGTCGAGAATTGAAAATAGCAAGGCAAACTCTCTACCGTTATGTCAGTCCAACTGGTGAGTTGAGAGATTACGGTAAGAAAGTTCTTGGTATTACAGACTAAACAACAAAGAGGAGAGGGAAATATGAGCAATGAAATCGCTAACGAAACAATAGAGGAAGAGGATTTAAAAGTGGAACAAACAAACGAAGATCATAGCGACAGGGAACAATACCCCTATGATTATAAGTATTTTGACAATTCAGGTGATGGAGAGCTACGAATTGCAATGATCGAATTTCGATACGAAAATGAAGCGGCAGCAATGAAGCTAGGGCTTTCCCTTGGTGCCGAGATTAAAGGAAAAGATCTACCGAAGGATATGGGTAAATGGTATAGCTGGGATCGATATATCAAAAATGACTGTTTTGTGAATGTGGTTTCAGTAAAAGGTCAATTCTTATGATTTCCCAGTCACATCACAGCAGCTGACATAGATCTATTTCACTATGGCGGCCAGGTGTGGCCACACCTCTGTTTTGTACATCGGTCGGGAGATCCCCGACAGTAACACCGGTGTTACTCGATACACCTGGGCCTGGTCCTTGTCCTGGTGACGTCTTTGCTCTTCTCGGTTTACCCGCACTGAAGACGCTGTTTTATGCTCGGACTACCAGGCCGACTTAATATGATAAAAAAAAAACCAGTTGTAGTAGCGCCGCAGGCAACCCGCTTACGCTCCTTTCTCGCCTGGCGGAGTGTGGGTAAAGGGTGAATTAGTGTGGTCAACCTGTGGGCAGCAGGGATGCTGTCCATAGGTTGTCCATACGTTCCGCAGGAAATTCCCGCTTTATCCATACGCAGCCACACTCGTATCCACAGAATCGAGTTTTTTAATCTTTATTAAATCAATGACTTACAAAATTTCGAGCAAGGAAATTGGTGTGAACTGCTTGAAAACTGGTGTGAGTTGCTCGGTTTTTACGGTTCAGTGCTACACAAATAGGGTAAAGTGCTCGATAAACAGAGTAATTATTATCCTAAAAATGAAGTTATCCACAGGAAGACTCCCCTTTTTTTTGTTATTTCTTGTTTTTTCTTGTTTTTACTGTTTTTAGGACGTTAGAACCTTTCTTAAATCAATAGCTTACAGAATCTCGACCTAGGAAATTGGTGTCAATGCCTAGGAAATTGGTGTCAATGCCTAGGAAATTGGTGTCAATGCCTAGGAAATTGGTGTTCATGCCTATAAAAGTTCTATTACTAGGTTTTTGTCTATGGTTTTATTGTTGTTAGTGTTATGTTTGTTAAGCATAGTATTTTGTCAATCGGTCAGTAGGTAGGGAACATAATGACTAAAAAAGATTTTATGGTAACAAAATCAAATGAGTTAATAACAGCCAGCTACAATCTATCACTGAATGAGCAACGATTGATTTTGGCGTGTGCTTCACAGGTAGATAGCAGGAAACATCTGATAAAAAATAATAAATTTAGTATTACTGTAAAAGAGTTTTCAGAACTGTTCAGATCAGGTACAGAAAGTTCTTATACAGAATTGAAAGAAACGGCAGATAACTTATTTGAACGATCTATTATCCAGATAAAAGGTGCTTCTAGATATAAAATGAGATGGATATATCTAGCAAAATATATCGAGAAGGAAGGTAGAATAGAGGTGGGTTTTAGTCCTGAAATATGCCCTTACCTATCATCTCTAAAGAAAAAGTTCACAACCTACAAACTATCAGAAATAGCCGATCTGAAATCAGGTTATTCTATCCGTCTCTATGAAATGCTAATGCAGTTTAAGAGCACTGGTATTTTGGTAATTAGTTTAGAAGACTTCAGAGAAAGATTAGGGTTAGGAACTAAATATCCGCGATTTGATAATTTTAAAAAGAACGTGATTGAAAAAGCTGTACAAGAAATCTCAATAAAGACTAATTATGATGTGGAATATGAAGTTGAAAAAAGAGGACGCACTGTAAAAAACCTACACTTTTCTTTTAATCCTCGAATCAAAAATACTGTAAAACCTCTAACAAACCCTATTTTACCTATATAATATATCTGTTCTACTTCATTGTCTTATTGTTGACAATGGATTGTATGGTAGATAACATACGCGCAGTTAGTTTATAACTAACTAAGCACAATTAAAATAGGTATGAATAATGGATAAGAAACAACTACTTGAGGAATGTTCTCCGATAGAATACAAGGAACTGAAGATAGCGTCCTCTATGAATAAGAGCTTAATCTTTGAGTTTATCTATGTAGAAGATGATCGGTACGTGATACATACCACAGATGAGAATAAATCTATTAGTTATGTGTTGGTAGTTAATTTCACTAAGGAACCTAGGCTATTTCGGACTGTTGAAACTGGAATTAGCCTGATACGGAGCTTCAATCCTGAACTAAGCAGCATAAACATAAACATTACTCACAAGAAGGATAGATAAATGAATACAGCAGCACAATCGAACCAGACAAAGAATGGGAAGAGCTTTCTGGGTAAGGTCGTCATGGCCATGGCCATAATTTTTGTTGTCACTATTCCAGAGCTGGCACTGGCTGCCCCATGGGATGGCCCTCTTCAGAATTTTATTGACCTATTGACGGGAACGACTGCCCGACTATTTGCGATTCTGGCCCTGATCATATTGGGGTTTATGGCAATGACCGGACGCATGGCATGGGGCCACGCTGGATCAGTCATCGCTGGTCTAGTGCTGATTTTTGGTGCCGCATGGATAGCAGACAATTTCATCAGCGCGGTATAAGCGATGGAACAGACTGAAGAGATCCATCGGCCTTTGTTTCTTGGAATGACACGCCCACCGATGTTTGCCGGCGTCACCTTCAACGTTTTTGTTTTGAACAGTGGTTTTTCAATCATTGTATTTTTAGGGACAGGTGAGCTTCCATGGATTTTGATAGGTGTTCCATTTCATATGATCAGCTATCTGATTTGTGAAAAAGATCCGAATCTGTTTGATGCCTGGGCGGTGAAATTCATGAAAACCATGACATGCATAAACAAAAAACATTGGGAAAATACGAGTAGTTACTTGCCGTGAAAGCAACTACAGACTTTAAAGCAAAACCTACTCACCGAAGCAAGATGTTGATTAATGCTAAAGAGATGAGAAAAGAAGTTTCCTGTTCGAGTCATATCCCATATTCCCGACATGTCACTCCCACGACAATCAAAACGTTTGATGGAGTATTGATTGTGGTTGTTCGTCTGGAGGGCTTCAGTTTTGAAACCGCAGATCAATCTGAGGTTAATAGAGCACAGGAAAAAAGGAATTCTCTGCTCTATGGGATGAGCATGGATAGATACGCACTCTGGACGACGATGGTTCGCCGAAGAGAGTTCCGTTTTCCAGAGGGTGATTTTCAGGCAGGGTTTTCCAAGGAGCTGAATGATGGCTATAAAAAAAAGATCACCGAAAAGGACATGTTTGTTAATGATCTTTATTTAACCATTATTCGGCAGAGACCCAGTGGAAAAATTAATAAGTTTGCTGATCTCCTGAAAATGCTTAGTCAGAAAGGTGATATCGAGGCGCAAAAGCTTGACCAGAAGGACGCATTGAGAGAACTACAAGAGGTTATAGACAAAGTCTTGTCAAGCCTATCACCCTATACTCCAACCGTTTTAACACTAAAAAAAACAACAAATGGGGTTGTCTCTGAGCCTCTGTCATTATTCAGCTACCTGATAAATGGCCATAATCGCCCTGTCCTGATACCAAAACAGTCAATTAATACCTATCTCAGTAGTGTTCGACCGTTCTTTGCTAAAGATAAACTAGAGCTGAAGGGGCTTTCCAATCATAGGTTAATGGGCGGATTGACGATCAAGGAATATAACGGGTCTACTCGTCCAAGTATTCTAGATGGACTGCTCACGTTGCCGTTTGAGTTTGTTTTAACTCAGTCGTTTAAGTTTCAGTCAAGAAAATATTCACTGGACAAGATGAAGCAACAAAAACGCCAGTTAGATCAGACAGATGATGATGCGGTTTCCCTTATGGATGAATTGATCACGGGTATAGATGATCTTGCCTCGGGAAAAATTAGTTTTGGAGATCATCATTTTACTATGCTTTGCACTGCTCCTACTTCCAGAAAGCTCCAGCAGAACTTGGCTGAAGCAGATAGTATATTATCGGATCAAGGAATAACATCAGTGCGGGAAGATATCGCTTTAGAGGCGGCATTTTGGTCTCAATTACCTGCTAACGGTTCATATATAGGGCGTAAAGCAGGTATGAGTAGCCAGAACTTTGCCTCATTTGCCAGTTTTCACAACTACCCCAATGGTCATATTGAAGGAAACCATTGGGGGTCAGCAATCACCCTACTGGAAACCGTTTCAGGTACTCCATTCTATTTCAACTTCCATGTTGCGGACTTGGGCAATACTACGGTTATCGGTCCCTCTGGATCCGGTAAAACCGTCTTAATGACATTCCTACAAGCACAGCTTGAAAAATATCCAGGTTTGCGCCGTGTCTATCTCGATAAAGATAGAGGAGCAGATATTTTCATCAGAGCAATTAGAGGTAATTACGCAACTATCGAACCAGGCGTTAAAACAGGATTCAATCCATTCCAATTAAAAAAGACGGCAGAAAATGAGGCTTTCTTATTGCACCTGGTGTCTTTTATGCTCTCTGAAAAGAATAAGCCACTCAATGCAGGTGACATGAGTCATGTAACACGCTTAGTAAAGGGTAATTGGAAACTTGACCCAATAGACAGGAATATTTCAAACCTTTCAGCATATCTTCCACAGGGGCAAGACAACCAGTTATCTGAACGCCTGAAACGCTGGTATGGTGAGGGGGATTTAGCGTGGCTATTCGACAATCAAAAAGATGAATTCCCAGCGACTTCTAAAACTATCGGCTTTGACCTGTCACATATCCTTGATGAACCAACTGCTAGGGCGGCTTGTTTGCGATACATGTTTCACCGAATAGATTCGTTGATTGATGGACTGCCAATCTCTATTGTCATTGATGAGGGTTGGAAAGGGCTTGAGGATGAATACGTTTCAAAGCGTGTTTTTGATTGGGAAAAAGTGATCAGAAAGAAAAACGGGATCCTTGTGTTCGGTTCACAATCTGCCAGGGACCTGGCACAAACGAGGATTGGAACAACGATTATCGAACAATCACCTACGCAAATATTTTACCCAAATCCTGATGCTGATTATAAATCACATTGTGAGGCATTCAGTTTAAGCGGAAAGGAATTTGATCTGATTAAAAATCAACTAGATCCTGCTGATAGAACTTTTTTGATCAAACAAGGCCGGAATTCTATTGTAGCTAAATTGAATCTGAATGGGATGGATGATGTCCTTGCTATTCTGTCGGGTAGAGAAGAGACGGTAACCCTTTTGGATGAAATTCGACAAGAGTTTGGTGATGATCCAGAAATATGGATGCCTATTTTTCATGAGAAGAGAGAACAATTATGAGAAACAAATATATAAAATTTGTGCATATTGTTGGTGTGTGTTTTATTTTTTCGTCAGCACGTTCATATTCAACCGGAATTCCTACTGTAGATATTGCGAATATTGTGCAAACTACAACAACAGCGCTAGAAGCCATTGAACAAACCTCTGCATTGCAAGAGCAATTAGTAAATGCCTATAACCAGTATGAGCAACTCAAGGCTGAATATGCAGCAATGACCGGGAGCCGTGGAATGGGCACTCTATTAGATAATTATGACCGAGAATGGGCACCAGAGGATATCAATCAAGCATTAAGTACAATTCGTTCCGGTGGTATTCCTGGAACTAATCAAAGCTATCAAGTAGCGGTCGATAGAATGAAGAAGTCGATGGGTTCAGACCTTGGGCCAAGCGATGGATATATGGCGAGCGATGGGACAATGCATGAGGAAGAAATGTCATCCAATCTTTACTCTATAGGTCTATCTGAGAGTGCTTATAATAAAGCAGAGGATCAAAATGATGAAATACAGAACCTAATTGATGAAATAGATACGGCAGACGATCAGAAAGCGGCTCAAGATCTTTCAAATACACTACTTGCTAAAATGCTTTTGATGATGAATGAATCCATTCGTTTACAAGCAGCTATTTTGCAGAACCAAGCAACCGCAAATTCTGTTATGAGTCAAACAAGAGAAATGGAAATGAAATTTCTAAATAAAGGAGGCTTGCCATGAAAAAGTTTTTTATAATTACTGCACTAGCATTACTCACAAGTGCTTGTGTGACAGTAAAACCGAAACCCTGTGATTGTGATGGCATATCAGAATTATCTGGGGAATGTGGTAAAGAAATCGAAATCAATACCACAAAAACTCTATAGGAGAAGATATTGAAAGTAATCACCTCCTTGGCTATTTCAATTGCCTTATCTGTCCCCCTATCCGTTATGGCTCGATCAGATAACTACTATAAATTCGATTCTCTTAGAAAAGCGTATTCTATTCAGAATAATCCTCTTTATAAGAAAAGTTACAGAGAGCTGCTGTCTATATATGCAACTACCGGAGGCCATGCATGTCTAGAATATAGCCGTCATTTACAAGGGATCAGGCCGAAAAATAATGCATACATATCTATTTATATAAAATCTGCTAGGGAATACGCTGAAAAATGCAGAGATTATGAAGAGACGTCGCCTTATAGCTTGGTTGAATTACTGGATCCAAAGGCCATCATGATATACAAACAAGGCGCATATTCTAATGTTTGCGATATGCCAGAGAATCTAGAAACTAGAGACAAGAGATGTCCAAACCGCGAACAAAAAACATTACCTGCAATCAACCTACTAAAAAATATTAGGAGTCTATTTTGAAAACAATGTTTATATGTTTTGCAATTGCTGTAACAATTTCCTATTCTGTTCTTGCTGAAGCAGAAATTAGCGCACAGGGAGAACAAAAAAAATCAATGGTTGTTGAAAATAATCCGCTTCATTCTGCTGATTATAAAGAGCTATGGAATGTTTACGGACACAGTAACGCTACGAGTTGCGTTCATTACACTAGGTTTGTAACAACACCCATGTCAACTAATTACGGGCATCGTCAAGATGCAATGAATAGTGCAAGGAATGACAGGAAAAGGTGTAGAAAATACGTGAAAGAAATGCCTTATACCTTTGAACAAGTGACGGATCCAAGGGCCATCAATCGTTATCATCTTAAAAGTAAATTAGAAGATTGCAAGAAGTATGGTAAAGGGCTAAGAAAAGCTGCGAAATGTGACCAATTAGAAAGCCAGCAGTAAGGAAAGTTTATTATGTATGAAGCCCTTTTAAATACTGTCGATATTGCTGTAAATTCATTTGTAATTAATGTATTTACTGGGGTTTCAAACGATATCACAAGTACATTACGTTTAATGATGATCCTTTCTATCGTTCTTTATGGTGTTTCCATAGTGAATGGCTGGATAGAATTCAATTTTAAAGATGCAACAAAACACGTATTTGTGGCCTTGGTTGTCTATATATTCGCAACTAATATTGGAATATTTACCTCTTTCACATATGAAATATTTACTAATTCACCAAATATGCTTCTTGGGAGAATATTAATACATAGCGGGGCTTCATCTGAAGGTGGAACAAACCAATTTATTGAGAATGCCTATAATGCGGGAATGCGATCAGCCGGAGTATTGATGTTTGAAACTGGTTGGAGTGTTGGTCTAAAACTTGTGGGTCTATTGGTTGGAGTGATAACCGTTGCTGTGTGTGGATATACGGCTTTTTTAGTCATATTGTCGAAAATAGCAGTTGCTGTTCTGCTTTCTCTCTCCCCGATATTTATAGCGTTTTTGATGTTTAAATCAACTAGAGGTCTATTTGAGGGATGGTTAAGGCAATTAATAAATTTCGCAATAATTCCCTTGCTTACATATACCATCATGATTTTTTGTTTAGCCATGATGTATGATCCTATTGTTGCAATAGAAGCATCTACAAACAACGATAAACTAGCGTTCATTGGTGTCATGCCATATATATTCACAGGCATTGTCTCAATCCTTTTATTACGCCAGGTGATGGGCATTGCAAGTGGAATTGCAGGAGGTGTATCACTAAGCATGTTGAATGTAATCGGAAACACCTTCGGTCGTAACGGTGCTTTGAGTATGAATAAATTGAAAAGCATAGACATGAAACTACCGAAATTCATAAGCAACAGCATTAAGAACTAATGGAAATATTATGAGTACAGAATCAGAAGCAAACTATTTTGATCATGGTGAGCAATGGGAAGATGAGTTGATTTATGGGCTTAGAAGTCAACGGAACAAATGGGCGGCAGTAGCAATCGTTTGTCTATTAATCGCGCTCTTCTCTGTTTTATCGCTTCTGGCGTTAGTCCCATTGAAAACGATTTCTCCTATTGTTATTGAGGTTGACAAGGCCACTGGTAGAGCTGAGATACAGACTATTTATGACGGTGATGTACACAGCCTGAGCACTCAAGAGATTTTATCTCGGTACTTCATCAATAAATATTTAATTGCCAGAGAGTCTTATGATAAAAACCTGGATCTTGAGGAAAATTATACCCTGGTACAAGAGCTTTCTTCTGCTGAATCCTTTTCGGCATATGCAAAACGATTTGCAACCGGACACGTCGATAACCCGTTTTCAGTCTATGGTGATAATAGAGTAAAGGTAAAAATAAGCTCCATAGGATTTCTCCGTGGTGATGCCGCCATGGTGAAGTATTCGTTAATTGAGAAAAAAAAGCAGGAAGGAGATGTTGAAACCTATTACAACGCAATCATACATTACAAATTTGTGAACGTTCCTTCTCTTGAATCTGCGAGACTTAAAAATCCATTAGGATTCAAGGTAGAAGAATTTAGAAGAGACATTGAAATAGTCAAATAAACAAACTGGAGTGGAATATGATCAATTTTAGATCCTGGATTTCAGCGGCCATTATCAGTTCTTTACTGGTTAGTCCTATTGCATTGGCTGAAAAAATACCTCTAAATGGGTCAGCGGATAGCAGGATAAAAACTATTGTTTATAATAAAAATGATGTTGTGAGCTTAACAACACATTATGGGTATTCGACAATGGTCGAATTCGATGCCAGTGAAGAAGTGTTAACCGTTTCACTGGGTGATACTGTCGCATGGTCAGTGTTTGATAATGAGAATAGGCTATTTATCAAACCTATCGAAGAAAACGCGAATACCAATCTACTGGTTGTGACTTCAAAAAGATCGTACACTTTCTCCCTTACAGCAAAGAAAACCAACAGCAATAGAAATAGTGACTTAACCTATATGCTAATGTTTAGGTATCCACAGGATGAGTTAACCGCCCAAATGATACTATCATCAAAAAGAAAAGAGAAAAAAAGGCAACCTATAATTGTGCTACCAAAAGCAGAAGTATCAAAAGGCGCTGTTAATATGGAGTATACCCGCAGGGGGTCGGAGTTGATTGCCCCGCGCCGTGTTTTTGATGATGGAAAGTTTACCTATTTCGCATTTAATGACGCTGCACCAATACCCGCTATTTTTGCTGTTGATAGTAAAAAGAACGAAACATTAGTAAATTTTCACAAAAAGGACGGGTATGTTGTGGTTCAGCGCATTGCAAAACAGTTCGCCTTGAGGCATGGAGGAGATATTACCTGTGTATTTAATAAAAAGTTATTCCCAGTAATTGAAAAAATGCACCCGATTGAACGTAGTGCAAGCCTTCAACTCGGCACCGATGGGGCATGAAATGGGTATAGAGGACGACAGTGAACAGGAAGAATCAATAACTCAAGTTGGAACGAAACCCAAGAAAAAACCTATCCCTGTATATTTTATATTGTTTGTTCTGGCTGCTCTGGTGATCATAGCAATTTCAATGGTTATTGATAGTGATAATGAAGAGAGCAATTCTGGAGTATCGTTTACTGATGAGGATTATAGAGTAACCAATATTCCAACGCCATCGATGCCGAAAGATGAAACGCCGGCAATGCCTACAGTTACGGAAGATGAATCAAACCATATTTATGATGTACCAACGAAACGAACGGCAGAAGAGAATATTCAAGCGAGGAAATCCAGAGATCTTGAAGAACGTCGCAGAAGATCACCTCTGGCTATGGTAAACAAAAGAAGAAGCAAGTCAGAAGACACACCTAGGACCGAAGCAAATCAGCGAAGAGAAAAGCTGCGAATTGATACCATGAATGCAGTCGCATCTTTATCACAAGGGGATGAAGAGGGAAGAGAGAGTCCTGCCAGCATAAGAACACCTGGTGTACATAATGTGCAGGCTGGTTATGTTTTTGATCGGAGCTTTAAATTGCTTCAGGGCAAAATAATACCCGCCATTTTAGAGACCGCGATAAACTCAGATATAGCGGGAATGCTTAGAGCCGTTGTCAGTGAGCCGGTCTATTCAGAAAATGGAAACGTCCTATTGATTCCAAAAGGGTCGAGACTGATCGGAGAATATAGAAGTGGAATCATGAGAGGACAAAGCAGAGTATTTGTCATATGGTCACGATTGGTTACCCCTGATGGAATTGATATAAAAATGGATTCTCCAGGAACGGATACTTTAGGCCGTGCAGGACTTACTGGATATGTAGATACCCATTTTTTAGAGCGTTTCGGGTCTAGTATCATGTTGAGTCTGATTAGTGGCTTTGCTCAAAGTAGCGCATCAGATGATAAACAACGTGAATCGATAGCGGATAGTTTCAACAAAAGTTCTGAAATTGCTATTGAAAACGAAATCAACATCACTCAGACCGTTCATGTGGATCAAGGCGAGAGAATTAGCGTGTTTGTTGCTAAAGATTTAAACTTTAAACAGGCAATTATCTTTGCACAGAAAGCAAAACGGTTTGAGAAATAATGAATAATACAGCATTGAATGTTGAACTCAGAGAGATAAAGAAATATTTGGAAGGTGAAAATGTTACTGAGGTCTCTATAAACAGACCAGGAGAATTGTTTGTTGAAGATGACGGTGAGATTAAATGCTATGAGGTACCTTCATTAACTTACAACAAGCTGCATTCACTTGCCACCCTGATTGCCAGTAGTAACGGACAATCAATCAATGAAGCAAAGCCTACCCTGTCTGGCTCTTTGCCCGATGGTGAGCGGATACAGATTGTCATACCTCCGTGTGTAGAGAGTGGAACTGTCTGCATGTCGATTCGTAAGCCCGCATCTCGGGCGTTCAAAATGGAAGACTATCAACAAAATGGAGCATTTGATGAGGTTAAAATTTCTGACGGAAAAGAGATCACAGATGAAGATTCAGAGCTTTGTAGCTTGCTTAGTCAAAATAAAATATATGACTTCATTGAAAAATCCGTGAAGTATAAAAAAAATATTCTGGTATCCGGTGGAACAAGTACCGGAAAAACTACGTTTGCAAATACTCTAATAGAACTAATCCCAGCAACTGAGCGACTGATGACTATTGAAGACACCCGGGAGACAATTTTATCTCAACCAAATAAGGTGCATCTGCTGTGTTCAAAAGGACAACAAGGAACAAGTAAAGTCGATGTTCAAGACCTGTTAGAGGTTTGCTTACGCTTAAGGCCGGATCGTATTCTATTGAGTGAGCTGAGAGGTATGGAGGCATTTAGCTATCTTCGTGCTGTGAATACGGGACACTCTGGGTCAATAACCACCCTCCATGCAGACACTCCAAAAGGGGCTTATGAGCAATTGGTTCTGATGGTCACTCAAGCCGGGTTGGGACTGAAGCGAGAGGAAATATTAGAATACATTCACTCGGTTGTTGATGTGGTAATACAGTTAAAGCGGATTAATGGAAAGCGACAAATATCTGAAGTTTATTTTGAACACTATCAACATGCACCGTAAAAATGTTGTCACAATTATCAACATTCCAACGAGTATCCGCCTATTTCATCCTATGTATAGGCGGTCTATTTTTTTGGTCATATATCTCTTCTGCTCTATTTTTTAGTCTGGCTGGTCTGCCTGATTCAGAAATCAGGCCATGGAGCATTATAAAATACTATCAATACAACAGTGAAAACCCTGCGGTAATGGGGAAAATAATAGTCTCAGTGATAATACCTCCGTTAATGGCGGTATTAATGTTTTTTATTACACTTATCAAATCTGAATCACTCTATGGAAATGCCAGGTTTGCAAAATATCATGAAATAGCAAAAGCAAAGCTATTCAGCGGTAATGGGATACTACTTGGTAAACGAGGGAATAAGTTCATAGGTGATGATGGTACAGAGCATGTATTGATATCAGCGCCAAGCAGATCTGGGAAAGGTGTAGGCATCGTAATACCAAACCTCCTGAACTGGG
>JBEVXT010000324.1:0-7371 GCA_040505955.1 Sedimenticola sp.
TGCCCCAAAGAGGGGAGGGAAGTGGAGCCGAGCGCCAAAAAGTATTCAAGATCAAATGACTCTTGATGCGGCAAGGAAAGGTGCCGGTTCCAAAATTCGTAGTAATCTTGGCGATCCCAAATTTAAGGGAATGGAAAAATGGGAGTACAAGGTGAAGTCAGGAAATGGTCAAGATTCTGTTGTTCATTATGTCCGCGATCCAAATACGAAGAACTTGATGGATTTTAAGTTTAAAAAGCATAGTACCCATCAGCCCAAGCCTTGGGGTAACGATCCATCAGTTCCACCGGGAGGCTGACTTATGCTGGTTAAATGTATAGGTAACTCTCCAAGCCATTTGAGTAATGAGAGCGCGAAACAAGCATACGCCCGAAATATTCATCAAGACGAGGTATGGCTTGAAATTGGCAGAGAATACAGCGTGTATGGGGTTTCATTCATGGACGGTGAGAATTTGCCATGGTTTCTAATTTGTGAAGATGATGATGAATATCCTAAACCCCACCTTGGGGATTTCTTTGAAATAGTCGATGGCGAAATTCCTTCTGGCTGGGCATTTACTTCAGCTACTACGAATGCTGGCGAAGTTGCACTATTACCGAAACGCTGGGCGGATGATCCCTACTTCTTAGAAAAGTTGGATGATGAGGAAGAGGATGCTTTGGCGTACTTTCAGCAGTTAGTTAAGCATTCAAAAACTGCTCAGTCGTAACCTCGGCCTGCCTGAGAATAGCCCTCAGCGTTCCTTCCGGCATATCCCCAGGATGATTAGGAATAGTCGTATATTTATCGGTTGTGGTGTTAAACCAGATTTCATGCGACCCGGCAGCCTGCCGGTCAAACACAAACCCCAGCTTTTTCAGCTTCTTGATAATCTGCCGGTACTTGAAACCAGCCAGCCTGCCCATCAGGTGCCCAGAATCAACGGGTAATCAAATGAATCCTGCACCGATACCAGTTTAGCCTGCTGATGCCGTTCGGCTTGTGCCTCCAGCAACTTCTTGGCGACATCACGGGCAATCTCTACCGTTTCAGTAATGGTGCGCCCTTGAGCGATAAGCCCGGGAATATCATCACAGGTGGCGAGATACACACCTTCCGGTAACTTCTCAATATGTAAATTAGCAATCTGTTCCATTGTCTTCTCTCTCGTTATCAGTTGGCGTTCGCTTTCTGTTTTAGCTGCTCGGCTTCCACAAAGGTATCGATCAACTGCGTGATCTGTTGCCGAGGCTTTGGACTGAGCTTCTCAATCTGCCGAATCCGGCGTTCCAGCCGACTACTGACCGGCATATTCTCGACGGGCTTAATCCCCAGCAAGGCATCGGCACTGACATTCAATGCCTTTGCCAAATCCACCAGCATATTCGCTGGCGGGTGCTGACTCTCAGACTCGTAGTAAGCAATCATCCGCCGCGTTGCGCCGATTTCATCGGCTAACTGCTGCTGGGTATAGCCAGCAGCTTTGCGCAGCTTGGCTAATCGTTTACCAAAACTGCTCAGTTCTTCATTGATCTTTTTGGACATACACACACCTCTTTGTACGGTATGCCCAATAGTGTAAGCCCGGTTTTCGTTCATGGTGGTTGCACAGCCTTCGTTCTCTCTTTATAATGTCCGGTAATCGTACAATCTAATGACACGAAAATCAACGTCAAAAAAATCCTGCAAAGGGCTTGACACGTTTTTGAGAGGAAACCGGATATGGCAAGAATCCCCAACAATGAACTTGACCGCCTAAAACGCGAAGTGGCTTTGGTGCGCCTGGTGGAATCGTCCGGCATCGAGTTGAAGAAGCACGGTAAGGATTATCTGGGCTTGTGTCCGTTCCACGAAGACAAAGAACCCTCGCTGGTGATCTCGCCAGACAAAAACCTTTGGCACTGCCTCGGTGCCTGTTCCGAAGGCGGTGATGTCATTCAGTGGGTGATGAAGCGTCAGGGTGTGAGCTTCCGCCATGCGGTGGAACTGCTCAAAGATGGGGATGCGGCCTTGTCGGTTCCAGCTACGCCGGTCAAACGCAACACCACCATCAAGCATTCCGCCTCTTTAGCCGCTAATCCTGATGACCAGAAACAGCTTGCCGTGGTCATTGATTATTATCACGACACCTTGAAGCAAAGCCCTGATGCACTGGATTACCTCAAAAGCCGTGGGCTGGATCATCCTGAACTGATTGATACCTTCCGGTTGGGCTACGCCAACCGGACATTGGGCTACCGGTTGCCGGAGAAGAACCGCAAGGCCGGTGCTGAGGTACGCGGCCAGTTGCAGACTATTGGTATCTTGCGCAAGAGCGGCCACGAACACTTTAGCGGCTCACTGATAATCCCGGTGATCAGTCCTGAAGGCATTATCACTGAGGTTTATGGCCGCAAGTTACTGGGTACCAAATTACGCAAAGGCACTCCGCAGCATCTTTACCTGCCGGGTACTCATGTTGGTGTCTTCAACGAACGAGCCTTACAAGCCTCAGACGAAATCATCCTGTGTGAATCGCTGATCGATGCCTTGACCTTCTGGGCAGCCGGTTACAGAAACGTCACCGCCAGCTATGGCACATCTGGTTTTACCGATGACCACCTGGCCGCGTTCAAACGCCATGACATCAAGCGAGTTCTTATTGCCTATGATCGGGACGAAGCGGGAAATACTGCTGCTGAACAGTTAGCAAAAAAACTGACCGCCGAGGGCATCGACTGCTTCCGCGTGTTGTTCCCCAAAAACATGGATGCCAACGAATACACCATGCAGGTAACGCCTGCGGCCAAGAGTCTTGGCGTGGTGTTGCGGTCGGCTGAATGGATGGGGAAAGGCAACGCTCCAGAACTCAATACTGGCTGCGCCAGCGATGAGATTATCGACACGGGAACCGGTGAGATACTTACTGTTGCAGAACCTACCACTGAACCTGATGCCAATCCTTCTTTAGCTGCTGACGTACAGGGAAGTACTAATACCGTGAGTGCAGGAAGCACAGGAACGGTGAAAGAAAAAAATACCCCAGAGCCGACCACGGCCAGTCCACAACCCAAGCCCGCCGACGAGATCGAAGCCGACATATCCGAGCATGACAAATCGGTCGGGAACCGATTTGCACAGCCAAAGGCTGCCCGTCAGGGTGAAGCCCCGGATGGGCTTCATGAAATCAACATGGCCTTCGGCGACCGGCAATACCGCATCCGTGGCCTACAGAAAAACCTCAGCTTTGAAGTGCTGAAAGTGAATGTCCTGGTTCGTCGAAATGAAGCCTTTCACGTCGATGCACTGGAACTGTACAACGCTAAACAGCGAGCGGCCTATATCAAGGCGGCTAGCATTGAGTTAGGTCTGAAAGATGACATCTTGAAACGTGACCTGGGCAAGGTTTTACTCAAATGCGAAGCTCTGCAGGAACAACAAATCAAGAAAACCCTTGCCCCAGAAAAGCCTGAAATCTCCCTGACTGAATCCGAACAAACCGCCGCCCTGGAGCTGCTCAAATCGCCTGACCTGATGAACTGCATTCTGGCGGACTTCGAGTCTTGCGGCGTGGTCGGCGAAGCCACCAATACCCTGATTGGTTATCTTGCTTGTGTAAGCCGCAAGCTGGACAAACCGCTGGCAGTGATGATCCAGTCCACCAGTGCCGCCGGTAAATCAACACTCATGGATGCAGTGTTGGCACTGATGCCCGAAGAAGAGCGAGTGCAATACTCGGCCATGACCGGGCAAAGCCTGTTCTACATGGGCGAGACCAACCTGAAACACAAAATCCTTGCCATTGCCGAAGAGGAAGGCGCGGAGCAAGCCAGCTATGCCTTGAAGCTGTTGCAATCGGAAGGCGTGATCACCATCGCCAGCACCGGCAAGGATGACACCACTGGCGATATGGTAACGAAGGAGTATCGCGTCGAAGGTCCAGTGATGTTGTTCTTGACCACCACGGCCATCGATATCGACGAAGAGTTGATGAACCGTTGCCTAGTGTTATCCGTCAATGAATCCCGCGACCAGACGCAAGCGATACACGCTATGCAACGCCAGCAACAAACCCTCGAAGGCTTGCTGGCTGCCGAAGACAAAAAACAGACCATCGACAATCACCGCAATGCCCAACGGCTGATTAAACCCCTTTTAGTGGCTAATCCGTATGCAGAAAAACTCAGCTTTATTGATGACAAAACAAGAACCCGCAGAGACCATCTGAAATACCTGACCCTGATCCGTTCTATTGCCTTGCTGCATCAATACCAGCGTGAAATAAAAACGGTGAACCATAACGGTCAGCATATCGAATACATCGAGGCCACGCTGTCCGACATCGAGACCGCTAATAAGCTGGCTCATGAAGTGCTGGGCAGAACACTGGACGAGCTGCCGCCGCAAACGCGGCGACTGCTCGACCACATCCACCAGATGACAAGCGAGCACTGCAAAGCCGAACAGCTCGAACAAAAGGACTACCGTTTTACCCGCCGTGATGTGCGTCAGTCCATTGGCTGGACAGACTTCCAGATCAAAAAGCACATGAACCGCTTGCAGGATATGGAGTATGTGCTGATCCATCGAGGCGGACGTGGCCAGAGCTTTGTCTATGAGTTGCTGTACCAGGGTGAAGGAGAAGGCGGTGAGCCCTTCCTGCTAGGGCTGGCTGATATGGAAACCTTGAGCTATGACGAAAAGAAGAAGCCCCAAAATGAAAACAAAGAGCCGTCAAGTAGCCCTCAAGTAGCGGCCAAGTCGCCCCCAGGTAGCACCGGCAAAAACGCCGCAAAGCCAGCAGCGGCAGGGCATTCAGAGAAAGCGGATAAGAAACCGCAAAAACGCACGTCTAAGCCCAAAAATAATGGTGCATCGTACCGTAGCCATAACGAGCCGCAGCCATCACCTGCTTTAGCTGCTGACGGTGTTTAATCATGCCACGAAAAGGTGCGAAATTACCCAAGCCCATTATCGGCGATCCCAACGACCCCGATGGCATGGTGGCCTATCTGAATCGTTATCTCGACTGGCTGCAAATCCAGAACTACAGCAAAGCGACCATCAAAGGCCGTGACCATTACCTGAGCGTGTTCATTGTCTGGTGTGACGAGCGCAGCCTGAAACGCCCGAACGAAATCACCAAACCGATACTGGAACGCTATCAGCGGCATCTTTATCTACACCGCAAAAAAGACGGTGAACCCTTATCGTTCAGAAGCCAACACACGCACCTGGTCCCGATCCGTGCCTGGTTCAAATGGCTGACAAGGCAGAACCATATCCTCTATAACCCCGCCTCAGAACTTGATCTGCCACGGCTGGAAAAACGCCTGCCGAAGCATGTGCTGAATCAGAGTGAAGTTGAAACGATATTGAACCAGACCGATACCCACGGTGCGCTGGGCATCCGTGATCGTGCCATGTTGGAGACGCTGTACAGCACCGGCATGAGACGTATGGAACTGATTAACCTCAAGCTCTATGACATTGATGTTGACCGAGGCACGGTGATGATACGGCAGGGCAAAGGCAAGAAAGATCGGATGATCCCGATAGGCGAAAGGGCACTGGCATGGATCGATAAATACTTGATCGAAGTACGGCCAGAACTGGTGACAGGCATTGATGAAAGCGTTTTATATCTAACGAATCTGAGCGAACCGTTCACGCCTAACCGCTTGACGCAGTTAGTCAGAAACTATGTGCAGTCAGCCGAGATCGGCAAGACAGGAGCCTGCCACCTGTTCCGCCACACCATGGCCACGCTGATGCTGGAACATGGCGCGGATATCCGCTTTATCCAGGAAATGCTGGGACATGCGGACGTAAGCACCACGCAGATTTACACGCAGGTATCCATCCGCCAGTTGAAAGATATCCACACCGCCACACATCCGGCACGGCTGGAAAAGCAACAAGAAAAGCAGCCAACCGATGACACAGAGCAAGGCGAGAGTGAGGAGCAAGCCGACGAGTTGTTATCTGCTTTAGCTGCTGAGAGTGAGGATGAACCGGAGGTAGGAGCGTGAACCCGGACACCGCAAGCAGTCGGACAGTCCGTGCCCATCTGACCGCCTGTCACGGCGCTTGCATCAGCCAGCAACCAGTGCGCCGCCATCCATGGCGCAAGTCACACTGCTTGCAAGCCGGGCAAGCGCCGCGCCAGGCTAGGACGGCCATCCGTGGCCGACTTCGTTGAGTTCATTGGCTCCGTTCGGCACGCTCGCCGTCCCTGGCTCTCGGTTGTCAGCTTCAGCTATCGCTCAAGCTGGAAGCTGTTTTACGCCAGCCAACAGAAAGGCAAAAAGCCGCCTTACTGTTGCCTGTCGGATCACCCCCCATCCCCCTCAAGGGGGCTTTGGCTGCCAAGTAACATAACGCGGGATTATGCGCAATTAGCCTGTGCAACTCTCCCTCGTGCCTCGGTCGGCTGCACAGGCTAACTGTCCGCTGCGCCGCATAATCAGCGCTATGTTAAATGGCCGGTCGCTATCGCTCCATAAGGTGTGCTGGCGCACGGTTGGGCCGGTGATCTTCGCCCGCTAGCGCGGCTCAGCTTCCGGCCCAGTTTGAATACCCACCCACCCCGGTCAACTAAAGGGTGCTCCAGCCCGCGCAAACAGCGCGCGGTCTTCCGTTCACCCTTTAGCTGCCCTCCCTAAATCAAGCGGTGTGGTGGGAATGGACTGACTGAACATGCGGGTAGCGTAGCACCGTGCTCAAACTGTCAAGGGTATATAAACGGCGCAAAAAGACGCGCCGCCCTTGACAGTCCTGCGCGCGATGCTGGGGGTTTTGCATGTCCAGTAAGTCCTACTGGGCTGTAACCAGCCAACAGGAGAAAACACCATGCAATGGCAAATCGTGAAAATCATCGATGTATCAAATCAACTCAAGCGCACCGGTAGAACGGGTGCCAGCACCGGCGAGCGAATCGCCGCTGCGTTCGTCCTCAATCAGATGGAATATCTACCGGATATGTATGCCGATGCGGTCGAAGCCTGGGACAGGCTCGATAGTGAATGGCAGGAATATGTGCGTATCGTCAAATACGCTCACATGCACATGATCAAGGGCGAATAATCGCCCCAGAGCCGGAGGCAATCTCCGGCTCTTTAGCTGCCTGATAGCTCAGAGAAAAGCAGCTAAAAAGAGAAAATACTCGGTGATCCCACCGTCATAGCGTAAAATACCCGCCATGCGATTAATCAAACACCTGACGACCTGGCTCTTACTGCTGACCGTACTCACGGCCAGCGGCCTTGTTAGCGCCAAAGTCGCGTCGGGGTCTCAAAATTTAAGTGGTAGCCTGTATCAGGGAAATGTCACTGCTAACGCCTTGATGCACCAGGCAAAAATCGATTTTAGTTACGATGATGCCTCTGGTTCCCCTGTTGCCCCAAAGAG
>JBEVXT010000325.1:0-22405 GCA_040505955.1 Sedimenticola sp.
GCACCGATTGTTACCGCGCTGGATTAGATGAACCGGTATTCCGACCGGCGATATTCTGGGAAGACGGGTCATTGGTAGCAACTCTCATCTCCTGATGACTATTTGATAAATAACTAGTAAATAACTAGGGTCAGATACACGTTAAATCAAACTTTTTAATTTGTATCTGACCCCAGTTATTTCTCACAGGCAGTGGATGCCAATTCTCTGCGCGACAATCTCGGTAGATAGGCTACCGTCTCGCGGATTTGCTCGATCACTTGCTCACTGAATGCTCGACCACATTGCACCCAGCCTACTGTAGCTTCAATACCCATCAGGAAAACTCCAAGCCTGATCTCAGGCCTATTGCATCCCCTTTATCCTGCCATAATAGCGGATTAGTGTTTAGTGCCACTTTACGAAAGTAATTTTTTCCGTCAGCCAGTAGGCCTTACTGTGATGGGCATGTTGTGGTCATGCTTCAGGGCTGTTCTTTCACCTGCATTATCGACAAACAGTAGATTTTCAACTAAAATGTTTATTATGAATACTGCAAAAACAATTAACATTCAAGAGCTTAGTCAATCTGAGCGTATTTTACTTGCTGAAGAACTGTGGGATAGTATAGCCAATGATGAAAATACATTGGAAGTTACTGAATCCCAAAAGAAAATACTTGCAGCAAGACTTTCTGCCTACAAAGCGTCACCAGACGAGGGTTCGTCATGGGAAGAAGTTAAAAACGAAATGATATAATAATGGACTATGAGTTAATCATTCGCCCTGAAGCTCGGGAGGATTTGCTAACTACCTTTCACTGGTATCAAGATCAAAGACAGGGTCTCGGATTTGACTTCAAATTATGTGCAGATGAAGCCATAACAAAAATCACTAGATCCCCTATTATTTACAAAAAAATCTTTCAAGATGTAAGACGAGTTGTCCTAAAGCGCTTCCCCTTTGGCGTGTATTATTTGGTTGACAATGATGCAGTGATTGTATTGGCTGTATTGCACGCAAGAAGAAATCCCATAAATTGGAAAAGCAGAATATAACAAGAATTTGCTCATGGAAAGTTTTGTCTTTAAAAACACCAAAAAACACCAGGACAGCCACCATAAAAACAATTCAAATCACCAACTGAGTAAGCTGATAATTATAGGTGATCACAGCTTATTTATACGCCAACAGGCTGTTTCTTCAGCTCATCCATAAAAGTCTCCAACACAATATGAGAGCGTGCGCCCTTGCGGGTGATGGCGGTGTAGTGGGTAACGTAGCGCAGAGTTTCAGGTAGCAGTGCCTGCATCCTGCCTGCCGTTACCCACTGTTCTGCGTAGTGGGTGGGCAGGTAGCCGATAAACCGTCCGGTAAGGATGAGAAAGGCGACGCCCTCTCTGTCGGTTGCCGTAGCGGTGGCGGTCAGGTGTTGATGCTGTGCTTTTACCTCCGGCGTCTGGGCATAGGCGGGAATCACGGCATCCTGTTGGATGATCGATTCATCATCTGGTTCACCTCCATTGGACGTTGATAGTGGGTGCTGATCACTGCAGTAGAGGCGGGATTCTTCTCTGTAGAGCGGATAGTATTCCAGGCCGGAGAGGGGCCGTAGTTCCGGTACCACCCCAACGTGCAGGCGCCCATCCAGCACCCCCCGCTCGGTCTCGTTGGGTGGCATCATGCTGATATGTATCTGCACCCCGGGACCGCGTTCTTTAAGTGTTTTCAGTGCATTGGTGATTCGCATGTGGTGCATGGTCACCAGATTGTCGGTGATACCAATGTTGAGATCCCCCTTGAGCTGGGCGTGAATGGCATTGACTTCGGTGCGAAAACTCTCCAGTGAGGCAAACAGTTGCAGCACTGCCTCATAAATCTGTGTGCCCTCATCAGTCAGTGAGAAACCGCTACGCCCGCGGTGACACAATCTCAGTCCCACCCGTTTCTCCAGGTCGGCCATGGCGATGCTAATGGCAGGCCGACTGATATTCAGATCGACTTCGGCGGCGGAGAATCCCCCCGACTCCACCACGGTTCTATAGATACGCAGCAAGCGGATATCAATGTCACTGATCTGACCGATAAGGGTTGGATATTTTTTGCTCATTAGGTAAGTAATAAGTTAACTTAAAATAAACACATTTGTATTTATTAAACTTATCAGCGGCGGCACACTCAGTCAACGAGAACTCTTTTTTTCCAGCGTGAGTGAGGCGTGCCATGAAAACCTTTGATCTACAGCAGGCGGCGGGATTGAGCCGGGAGCAACTTGAAGCCCACTGGATGCCGTTTACCTGCAACCGCGAGTTTAAGGATAATCCACGCATGGTGACGGCGGCGGATGGCTGCTGCTACCAGAGTGCAGACGGCCGTAAAGTGTTTGATGGTCTCTCCGGTCTCTGGTGTTGTGGTGCCGGACATAACCGCAGGGAGATTGCCGATGCCATTACCGAACAGCTCGGCATCATGGACTACGCGCCAGCATTTCAGTTTGGTCACCCTCTCTCCTTTGAACTGGCCAACCGGATTAAGGCGCTGACACCCGATGGGCTTGATCACGTATTCTTTACCAACTCGGGTTCCGAGGCGGTGGATACGGCACTGAAGATGGCCCGCGCCTACTGGCGACTGAAAGGGCTGCCCGGTAAGACCAAGTTAATTGGCCGCTCCAAGGGGTACCACGGTGTCAACTTCGGGGGTATCAGTGTTGGCGGCATTGGTGCCAATCGAAAGCTCTACGGCACCCTGTTGGATACCGACCACCTTCCCCATACCCTGTTGCCGGAGAACGCCTTTTCTCGGGGTATGCCTGAGCGGGGTGCTGAACTGGCCGATCAGCTGGAAGAGCTGGTGATGCTCCATGACGCCTCGAATATCGCTGCAGTGATTGTTGAGCCCATCGCCGGCTCCGCAGGTGTCATCGTTCCTCCCAAGGGGTATCTGCAGCGACTTCGGGAAATCTGTAGCAAGCACGACATCTTGCTGATATTTGATGAAGTGATCACCGGTTTTGGTCGTACCGGCGATGCCTTTGGGGCGGACACCTTTGGTGTGGTGCCTGATGTGATGACCATCGCCAAGGGAGTTACCAACGGCGTCATACCGATGGGTGCGGTGGTGGCTAAAAGTGAAATATACGACACCTTTATGGTCAATGGCGGCCCGGAGTATATGGTGGAGTTCCCCCACGGCTACACCTACTCAGCCCACCCGGTGGCCTGTGCCGCCGGTATCGCCGCCCTGGATCTGTTTGAGAACGATAAATTGGCAGAGCGGGTCAGGGAGATGGCACCTTATCTGGAAGATGGGCTGCACAGTCTCAAAGGGATTCAATACATTACCGATATTCGAAACTTCGGTATGGCCGGTGCGTTACAGATTGAGGCCTACCCGGGAGAACCGGCACGCCGCCCCTGGGAGATCGCCCTGCAGATGTGGGAGCGTGGCTACTATGTGCGCTATGGTGGTGACACCATTCAGGTGGGACCTCCCTTTATTGCTGAGCGTGAGGAGATTGATGGTCTGATCAATACTTTGAGTGATGTGATTGGTGCTGTTTAGCAATTGATGCGGTTCGCAAGCTCACCACATCCTACATGCAAGTGTAGGCAGAGAAAGAATTGTAGGATGCGGTGAGGTATGAACCGCATCATTCGAATAGCAATTAACCCTCCTGTGTATCGGTGGTGAACAGATACCTGAATGGTTACATTAGAGGAAAAACAGATGACTGTTGTCGGCCATATCATTAACGGCAAGTATATCGAAGAGACCGAACGTACCCAGGCGGTCTACAATCCCGCCACCGGTGAGGTGACCAAGCAGGTGGCTCTGGCCTCGAAGGCAACTGTCGAAGAGGCGATTACAGCTGCCGAGGCCGCCTGGCCAAGCTGGCGCAATATGCCGCCTCAGCGACGTGCCCAGATCATGTTTCGCTTCAAACAGTTGCTGGAAGAGCATGCGGATGAGATCTGCCGGTTGGTCACCGAGGAGCACGGCAAGGTGCCGGCGGATGCCCTGGGTGAGTTGCAGCGTGGCATTGAGATGATAGATTACGCCTGCGGTGCCCCGGAACTACTGAAGGGTGAGCACTCGAAAAATGTTGGTACCGGCATCGACTCCTGGTCGGAGTTCCAGCCTCTTGGTGTAGTCGCCGGCATCACCCCTTTCAACTTTCCAGCCATGGTGCCGATGTGGATGTTCCCGCTGGCCATCGCCTTTGGTAACACTTTTGTGCTCAAACCCTCGGAACGCGACCCCAGCCCGATGATTCTGGTGGCTGATCTGCTGCAACAGGCGGGTCTGCCGAATGGTGTCTTCAATCTGGTCAATGGCGACAAGGAGGCAGTGGATACACTTCTGCACGATCCGCGTGTACAGGCGGTGAGTTTTGTCGGATCTACCCCCATTGCTGAGTATATCTATCAAACGGGCACAGCGGCGGGCAAGCGTGTCCAGGCGCTGGGTGGTGCTAAAAATCATGCGGTAGTGATGCCTGATGCTGATATCGATAACGCTGTTACCGCTCTTATGGGGGCCGCCTACGGCTCCTGTGGCGAGCGCTGTATGGCCATTCCACTGGTGGTCTGTATCGGTGATACCGTGGCAGATCAAGTGGCAGCCAAGCTGACAGAGGAACTCAAAACTCTGAAGGTGGGGCCGGGCACTGATCCCGTTAACGAGATGGGGCCGTTGATCACCAAAGAGCATTTTGAGAAGGTGCGGGGTTATGTCGATTCAGGTGTCGCTGCGGGCGCCGAACTGCTGGTGGATGGCCGCACCCTCAAGGTACCTGGCCACGAGAATGGCTATTTCCTCGGCGGCTGTCTCTTTGATCGGGTCACCCCGGAGATGGAGATCTATCGGGATGAGATCTTCGGTCCGGTACTCTCGGTGATGCGGGTGGAGAGCCTGGGGGAAGCGATAGCCCTGATCGATGCCCACGAATATGGCAACGGTACCTGTATTTTCACCCGAGACGGCGAAGCGGCGCGCTACTTCAGTGACCATATCAAGATCGGCATGGTGGGTATCAACGTGCCTCTGCCGGTGCCGGTGGCCTACCACAGCTTCGGTGGCTGGAAGCGTTCCCTGTTCGGGGATTTGAGTATCTACGGCCCGGATGCAGTGCGTTTCTACACCCGCCGCAAAACAATCACCCAGCGCTGGCCTTCCAGTGGGGTGCGTGATGGGGCGCAGTTCGCATTTCCTACGCTGTAGCCTATCTTGCTGGAGATACCTAAGGAGCGAACTTGTTCGCGATGGACTTCGAAATGTGCTCTTCGCGAACAAGTTCGCTCCTACAATCGACTTCAGGATTACTCTGCAGAGTCCTGTTTTTTATCGGTAGCTGATAGAAAAACAGGGGTGAACTCACTCCACCGTTATCGGCGACAGCTCTAAAGGTGCGGCCTCAGGTGCCGGTTCAGCAGGGGTTTCCACCGGCTCATCCACGCTCTTCGGAGCCAGCACCTCCACCTCGGGCAGTTCGTATCGGCTCACCAATATCAGTATGCCCGCCTTTGGATGGTCGATGAAATGGAGTTTACCGCTGCGCATTTTACGGTGGCTGCTGATACGGTAATCTCTGTATGGCGATTGCTGTGCAAAAGTGCCGCTGCTGCTGCCGGAGATGTCCCGCGCCTCTCTGAGAATGAGGTCAGAGTTCAGATGCAGGTAGCGCTGCACACTTACTTGTAGAACCCCTTCGAGCAGCGGCATTTCAGGGGCGATCTGATCGCTGGAGAGAAGGTGCAGCGGAACGGTTGCGCTCCTTGATCTCACTTGTTGACGCCAGGCTACATGGATCAGGGGCATGATCTTGCCACGGGTTCTCTTTAGCCGTTTAAACTCTTTTCCCAGGCGATACTGACTCTCTGGCAGAAGTGTATAACGGGCCGTCGGCAGCACAATTCCCTCTCTTACATCAGGCTCTGCAATCGCTGTATCAGCCACGGCTACTTGGGCACCCTCCTGTAAAGTCGGAAAGCGAAAAGCACCCTCAAACAGAGGGCTACCGGGTTCATCGCTCCACTGCTCGGTGCTGCCCGCCCCAGGGGTGTTGTGGCTGAAGATGATCATCTCAACGTCGTACCAGGGGGCGTCATCAAATGTCCGGGTGGAGGCGGAGAGAGGCAAGAGCAGGGTAAGGCAGCTGATGGTGGCAACTAATTGACGAATTATTCTCATAGTGTTTTAATTTTTCTCATGGCTGCCCATAACAATCCCGACAACCACTTTTAGTGGAGAAAACGCTGTCATTGTAGGAGCGAACTTGTTCGCGATGGACTCCGAGACATGCTCTTCGTGAACAAGTTCGCTCCTACAGTCGATTTCTGAATTTGGTAACTTCTCAATAAGTCCGCAGAATAGGGGAGTGTTGAGAAGTTACGATTACTGTACGGAGCCATCTGTTTTTGATACCGGTTTTACGCTTGCCCCATTGTCCACCGCCGGAGAGAAAAAGTCATTACCCGCCTGTTATCTCATCCAGTACAGCGGTTACTTGTTCTATCCGCTGTTCACGCTCTGGCATATCGATGAAAAAGCGGATGATATCGGCACCGCTTAGCTTGTACTGTTTTGGCTTGGTCTGGATCAGATGAATGATATGTCCCGGATCAATCTTCGCTTCACCACAGAAGAGAATACGGCCGCCGACAGGTCCCGCCTCGATCTTGCGAATACCCAGCGGGTTGGCTTTCAGCTTCAGTTCGGTGATGCCGAAGAGTGCTTTGGCCGGATCGGGCAGTAGGCCGAAGCGGTCGATCATCTCCACCTGCAGCTCCCTCAGCGCCTCCCGGTCGGCGGCACCGGCGATGCGCTTGTAGAGCACCAGACGGCTGTGAACATCGGGCAGATAGTCTTCCGGCAGCAGGGCGGGGAGTTGCAGATCGATCTCGGCGCCGTGGTCGAGAGGGCGGTCGAGGTCCGGGCTCTCACCCGCTTTTAGCGCCCTGACTGCCCGTTCCAGCAGCTCTGTGTAGAGTGAGAAACCCACTTCATGGATCTGCCCGCTCTGTCCCTCACCCAGCAGTTCACCTGCACCGCGAATTTCAAGATCGTGAGTTGCAAGAGTGAATCCTGCCCCAAGATCTTCAAGTGATTCAATCGCTTCCAGTCTCTTTTTCGCGTCAGGTGTAAGGGTTTTAGGGGGTGGCGTAATAAGGTAGGCGTAGGCGCGGTGGTGGGAGCGCCCGACCCGCCCGCGCAGCTGATGAAGCTGAGCCAGCCCCAATTTGTCGGCACGGTTGATGATGATAGTGTTGGCGCTGGGCACATCGATACCGCTCTCGATGATGGTGGTGCAGACCAGAATATTGAAGCGCTGATGGTAGAAATCACGCATGATCGCTTCCAGCTCACGTTCACGCATCTGCCCGTGGGCCACCTGAACCCGTGCTCCCGGCATCAGCCGCTCCAGGCGGGCGGCGGTGTTCTCGATGGTGCTCACCTCGTTATGCAGGAAGTAGACCTGACCACCGCGCTTGATCTCGCGCTGGCACGCCTCGTCGATCAGTACATCATCCCATTGGCTGGTAAAGGTCTTGATCGGATGTCTGGCGGCCGGGGGGGTGGCGATAATGGAGAGATCGCGCATGCCAGCCATCGACATATTGAGGGTGCGGGGTATGGGCGTGGCCGTGAGGGTGAGCATATCGACCTCACTGCGAAGGGATTTGAAACGCTCCTTGTGACGGACACCGAAGCGGTGCTCTTCATCGATAACCACCAGCCCCAGGTTTTTGAACTTGATACCGTCACTTAGCAACTTATGGGTACCGATAACGATATCGATACGCCCATCGGCCATTCCCGCCATGATGGCTGTCTGCTGTTTGCCGGTACGGAAACGCGACAGGCTCTCGACTTGTATCGGCCAGTCGGCGAAGCGGTCGGAGAAGTTGTTGTAATGCTGCTGGGCGAGGAGGGTGGTGGGCACCAGCACCGCCACCTGCCTGCCGCCATCGACGGCGGCGAAGGCGGCGCGCATCGCCACTTCCGTCTTGCCGAAGCCGACATCGCCACAGACCACCCGGTCCATCGGTTGGTGACTCTCCATATCATCGAGTACGGCGTCAATGCACTGTTGCTGGTCCGGCGTCTCCTCAAACTCGAAAGAGGCAGCGAAAGCGGCATACTCCTCGCCGGGGGCGGGAAAGGCGTAGCCCTGGTTGGCGGCGCGGCGGGCGTAGATCTCCAGCAGCTCAGCCGCTACGTCCCGGGCTTTCTCGGCTGCTTTGCGCTTGACCCGTTCCCACTGGTCGCCACCGAGGCGGTGCAGGGGGGCGTTCTCTGGTGAGGCACCGGCATAGCGGCTGATCATATGCAGGGAGGAGACCGGCACATAGAGCTTGTCACCCCGGGCGTACTCCAGGGTCAGAAACTCAGTGGTCATACCACCCACCTCCAGCGCCTGAAGCCCCAGGTAGCGGCCGACACCGTGATCTTCATGAACCACCGGTGCGCCGATATGCAGCTCCGTCAGGTTGCGCACCACCTGCTCTGCATCACGATGTTTGGCGCTTCTTCGCCGCTCCTGACGCACCCTTTCGCCCAGCAATTGGCTCTCAGTGATTACCAGTAGCCGCTCCTGGTCGAGCCAGAGGCCCTGTTCCAGGGGGGCGACGGTAAGGGCCAGTGGCTGGTCAGAGTTGACGAAATCACTCCATCCCTCCACCTGTACGGGCCGGATGCCGTAGCTGTTGAGGGTGGTGCTCAGCATTTCACGGCGACCGGCGCTCTCGGCGACAAAGAGAATGCGGCCGGGGTCGCTGGCAATGAGATCCTGCAGCGCCCCTGCCGGTCGGTTTGCCCGGGCCTGAAAACTGAGGGGAGGTGGAGAGTGGGTGGCAAAGTTGTGAAAGGTGGAGAACCCTCTTTTTTTGCTCTCAATCTCACCCCGTTGCAGCTCAATCAGGCGGCCGCTGTTGAGACGGTTTGCCAGCTCATCACTCTCCAGGTAGATCTGCTTGGGGGAGAGCAGCGGTCTCTCTGGATCATGGCGACGCTGCTCATAACGTTGGTTTACCTGTTCCAGAAAAGAGTCAGCCTGATCTCTTGCGCTGGCACTCCTGATCGTCAGCACCCCCTCCGGAAGGAAGTCGAAGAGGGTGGCGGTGGTGTCAAAAAAGAGCGGAAGATAGTACTCGAGACCACCCGGAGCGTTGCCGTTGGAGACCTCACGGTAGATGATACTGTTCTGCGGATCTCCCTCGAAAGTGTTGCGGTAGGCCTGTCGGAAGCGGCTGATCGCCTCCTCATCCAGGGGGAACTCCCGGGCAGGCAGCATCTCTATGTGCTGAATCCGCTCGATGGTGCGCTGATTCTCCGGGTCGAAGCTGCGGATACTCTCGATCTCCTCGTCAAAAAGATCGATGCGATAAGGTCGATTGCCGCCCATGGGAAAGAGGTCGAGCAGCGCCCCCCTGACGGCATACTCTCCATGTTCCATCACCTGGGATACACAGTGGTAGCCCGCCTGCTCCAGCCGCCGCCGCATTTTATCCAGAGACAGGGAGTCGCCAACCTTGAGGATAAGCGAGTTGGCATCGAGGTAGACTTTAGGCTGCAACCGCTGGAGTAGTGTGCTTACCGGCAGGATCAGAACGCCACGGTGCAGGCCTTCAAGACGGTGAAGGGTCAACAACCGCTGGGAGATCAGCTCCGGGAGGGGGGAGAAGACATCATAGGGCAGGGTCTCCCAGTCAGGAAAGCCAAGCACCTCTATTTCGCTCTCACTGAGGAGGAATTTGAGCCCCGCCTCCAGTTGTAACGCCGCCTGGGCATCATCCACCAATACCAGTAGCAGGCCGTCATACTGCTTTGCCGCTGCCGCAATGGCAACGCTGTCACTCATACCATAGAGACGCCCCCAGGCGAGACGTTCGTTGTCTCCCGTTGGCAGGGGTGGGGTGAGGGGGCTCACCGGCTGTTTGCGGCTGTTACTGATAGTGTCGGTCATGGGGCAAGGTTGTCTGAATCGGGGGGGGGATTCTCTCATACCCTTTGGCTCGCCTGAAGCCTGAATTGCTGATGGATTCAGATGAGATTCTGCAGAGAGATCGGTATCAACGGCAACAATCGGGTAGAATTTTACAGTTACCCTATTTTATTTTATGGAGGTTGATGTGAGCAAAGTAGTCCATTGGCCCTCCTGGCTGATAAAGAGATCACTGCTGTTGCGCCTGGGTGTCGCCATGGGCGTTATTATCAGCTTGGCGTTGATTGGTATGCTCAGCTCAATATTCATTGCGGAAAACTCAGAAGGCTTCGCTGCCGCTATCAACCACGCAGGGACTCTGCGCATGCAATCCTATCGCATCGCCAGCAGTCTGGTTCATGGTACAGGTGCAGAGTCCGGCGGTGCCGGAGGAAAAACAAGGGCGTTGGTGGATGAGTTTGAAGAGCGCCTTCATAGTCCCCGAATCCACAATGTGCTGGACAAAGGTGCAGCATGGCAGGTGGTCGCCGCCTATCGGACGGTGGAGCGGGAGTGGCAGGAGACGATGCACCCCCGTCTGGAGAACTACCTCGCCCTCAAGCCGGGCGGTAGGGAGGAGATCGCAGCAGAACAGAGCTTCTATCTTGCCAATGTCGATGGGTTTGTTGAGGAAATTCACTCACTGGTAGAGGCTCTGGAGCTGGATGAGGACAAGCGCAATGAGCAACTACGTCTGATCCAGATTATATCAATCGCCCTCACTCTGTTGACGGCGGCAATCAGCCTCTTCCTGGCTCAGCGCAGCGTTCTTTTGCCCCTGAAAGATCTTCTGCTGTGTGCTGGTGCTGCGCGCCACGGGGATCTCACCGTAAGAAGTGGTTATGTCGGTGAGGATGAGCTGGGGCAGTTGGGGTCTGCATTCAATTTGATGGCGGAGGATCTCTCCAAGCTCTATAACGACCTGGCTGATCGGGTGCATGAGAAGACCGCCGATCTGGAACGGAGCAACCACTCTCTGGAATTGCTCTACAGCACCACCAATCGCCTGAACGAGTCGGCTCTTGATGAAGGGCTGCTTAAGGGACTTATTCAGGATATAGAGCAGCTTACCGGTGTCAGTGGCGGCGCTATCTGCCTGGGCGGGCCCGGTGACCATCAGGCTTTTCGGCTGGCGTCCACCATGCAGTTGGATTCAGGGGGGCTGGGTAACGACTGTACACTCTGCTTTGGTCATGGTGATTCACATCTAATTAAGGTTCCTGTCGATAACGGCGGGAGAGACCGCACACTCTACTCTATTCCCATCGCTGACCAGAGCCAGCAGTTCGGGGTACTGCTGGTGGAACTTTCCGATACCGGCAGCGCAGGGCTGGAGGGTTGGCAGAAACCACTACTGGAGACCGTTGCCAGCCATATTGCCCTGGCTATCAACAGAGCCCAGCAGGTTTCCCAGAATCGTATGCTGTCACTGTTGGAGGAACGCAGCGTTATTGCTCGTGAATTACACGACTCCATTGCCCAGTCTCTCTCCTATCTTAAAATTCAGGTGAGCCGCTTGGATAAGAGCATCAAAGAAGAACAGGGTAAAAAGGATAATCTGGAGATCAACGCCCGCATAAGGAGCGCACTCAACGGCGCCTATCGGCAGCTGCGGGAACTACTGGCGACCTTCAGACTGCGAATCACAGAGGAGGGGCTGAGTGCAGCGCTGGAATCGACGGTGAACGAGTTCCAGGAGAGAAGTGAAATTGAGATTCAACTGGTGGATAAAATCGCCAATTGCAAATTGGATCCCAATGCCGAAATCCATCTCATACAGATTATTCGCGAGGCGCTCTCCAATGTAATACGTCATGCCAATGCCACTCATGCAAAGGTACTGGTGGAGGCTGATAAAGAGGGCCGGATAACCCTGCTGGTTGAGGATGACGGTACAGGAATAGATGAGGAGAGTGATATGATGCTCCACTACGGACTGCCGATTATGAAGGAGCGGGCAGAGCGTCTGGACGGGATACTTGACATTAGTGAATCACCTTCCGGTGGCACCAGTATCAGACTCTCGTTCTCCGCTTCCGACACTCCCCCCCGGGAACAGCACAATGAGAATAGATCATGAGTGAACAACCTCCCCATACCCTGCTGGCAATTGACGATCATCCACTGTTTCGTAAGGGAGTGGCTGACCTGATCGATATGGAGGACTCATTTAAATTGGTGGGAGAGGCGGCGTCGGGACAGGAGGGTATAAAGCTGGCCAGGGAGCTCAACCCCGATATCATTCTGCTCGATATCAACATGAAGGGAATGGATGGGCTGGAAACCCTCAAAGCAATCAAGGCGCTGGGCGTGGACTCCAGGGTGCTGATGCTGACAGTCTCTGATAACGAAGAGGATGTCATCTCCGCCCTGCGTCTGGGCGCAGACGGTTACCTCCTCAAAGATATGGAGCCCGAGGATATCCTCAGTTGTCTGCGACAGGCGGCGGAGGGGGTTATCGTAATCAATCAACGTCTGACCCAACTGCTGGCGCACTCACTCAGAAAGGATAAAACGGTTCGGGGTAGTGTCGGCTACGACGATCTGACTGAGCGTGAACGTGAAATCCTGGCGCTTATCGCCAGTGGAATGAGCAATAAACTGATAGCGGAGACATTGAAGATCTCACAGGGAACGGTAAAGGTACACGTCAAACACCTGCTGAAAAAACTGGGACTTCACTCACGAGTGGAGGCTGCAGTCTGGTCTCTTAAGCAGCGCTGAACAGCATTGGATAATCGATGGCTCCAAGCGGTAGTCGGATCGCAGGAAGTGATAACTCGACGCCTGTTCCATACCGTCCCCAAGTAAGGTATAAGGTCGCCATGAAAATACCGAAACGAATCCAACCCCTGTTTGATGATGGTCTTGTGGACGAAGTCATTGGCAGGTTGATGAGTGGCAAAGAGGCCACGGTCTATATAGTGCGCTGTGGTACTGAAATTCGCTGTGCCAAGGTCTATAAGGAAGCCAACAAACGCAGTTTCAAGCAGGCGGTACAGTATCGTGAGGGGCGAACGGGGCGTAACACCCGTCGTGCCCGCGCCATGGAGAAAAGCTCAAAATTTGGCCGCAGCCAGCAAGAGGAGGCCTGGCAGAGTGCCGAGGTGGATGCCCTCTACCGTCTGACCAACGCCGGTGTAAGGGTTCCCCAGCCCTATGGCTGTTTTGATGGTGTCTTGCTGATGGAGCTGGTTACCGTTGACGAGGGTCGGGCGGCTCCCCGTCTGAGTGAGGTTACTATGACGGCAGAGCAGGCGCTGGAAGACCATGCCACCGTCATGAGGTATGTCGTGCGTATGCTCTGTGCCGGAGTGATTCATGGTGACCTGTCGGAATTTAATGTATTGGTGGACGACTACGGTCCGGTGATTATCGACCTGCCTCAAGCAGTGGATGCGGCGGCCAATAATCGCGCTCAGCATTTTCTCGAGCGGGATATTAACAACATGACCACCTACTATGCCCAGTTCGCCCCGGAGCTGTATGACACTCAATATGCAAAGGAGATCTGGGCGCTGTACGAAGAGGGTGAGCTGCATCCCGATGTTGAGCTGACAGGCCATTTTGAGATTGATACAGAGGCGGCTGATGTGGATGCCGTTCTGGAGGAGATCAAAGCGGTCTATGCTGAAGAGCAGGAGCGTCTGAGACGTCTCAGTGAAGCCGATGAGCTTGATTAGCTCGGATAATCAGATTTTGTAACTATTCAGCACGGTAATCCAGAACTCAGACGTAGGAGCGAACTTGTTCGCGAAGAGCAGGTTTCGTAGTCCATCGCGAACAAGTTCGCTCCTACAACACCTCTGTTCCACCATAACTGTGGTTTTCATGATTTTGGTACAGAGCCGCTTTAAGTACACGGCAGGGGTCGGAGTCGATTGCCCACATGGACGTGGGTAAGAAGCGTGGGCTGGGAGCGGAGGCATTGCGCCAAGATGGATGGTAATTGCCACCTATTTTCGATGCAATCGACTCCGACCCCGTACCCAACTGAATAGTTACCTAACATCTGTTGGAACTCCCCGGTAACTAACTACCCCATCCAGGAGCCACCACCAAGTCACTCTCTGCCGCCAGCTCACAATTCGCGTAGAATTAGCAATCACTTAAGTCATTAAATTCTAATGGATTGTTAGCAAACACTGCGTACTATATTGGTATAAACCATAGTACAAACATCCATATACCACAGCATTAAAGTAGGTAGTTTTTGTTCAATTATATACCTAAATATAGGTACTACTAAAGTACCTATAAATTGGTAACTAATTGAAATATATCGATATTAATCCAATTGAGTTGATTAGGATCAAGGTCTTTATCTGCTTATATATTAATAATCCACCCTCACATTGCCACGGGTTGGATTTGATGGCCGGTTCTATCAACAGGATGCAGTTTTTGCGAGGTGATTTTCACGGTAGTGAAGATCCGATTCGCCCTCCCTGGTCTTCCGCCGAGCAGCTCTTTCAGGAGAAGTGCACTGGGTGTGGTGACTGTGTCACTGCCTGCCCCTATCAACTGATCTCTCTGGGTCGGGCCAAGTACCCTGAAATGAATTTCACCCACTACGGTTGTGATTTCTGTGGTGAGTGCGTTTTGGTGTGTAAGCCCCAAGCACTTCAGCGCGGTGGAACAGCCAGCGCTCCTCCCTGGTACCTGACAGCGGAGATATTATCCCCCTGCCTCTCACTTAATGGAGTTGTCTGTCGCGCTTGCGGCGAGGCGTGTGAGGTGCGGGCAATCGATTTCAAGTTGGAGATGAGGGGTGTAGCCCGTCCAATTCTCGATAAGCATTCATGTACAGGCTGTGGAGAGTGTTTCGCAGTCTGCCCGATAAAGGCAGTAAAAATTTCATCAACCAGAGCACGCGATGAAGCGGCGTGAAGGGAGTGAGGCAAAATCAAATTATGAATGTATGCAGCGTTATTGTTCATGCAAAACCGGAGAACTGTGGTGTGGTGCAGACCCGGCTTGAGGCGCTTCCCGGCGTGGAAGTTCACGGTGGGGAGGATAAGGGGAAATTGATTGTTACTGTGGAGGATGCTGGCGATATATCGGCGGCTGACACCATGATGGCATTTAATTCGGTGGAAGGCGTAATCAGTTCGATCTTGATTTACCACTATGGTGGTGACGATCTTGGAGAGGAGGTAATACGTGAAGTTAACTAGACGTGATTTTGTAAAGAGCAATGCCATTGCGGCGGCGGCATCCGTGGCGGGAGTTACCCTGCCCATGGGCAAGGCTGCACTTGCAGCTGAAGAGGATGATGGTATCCGCTGGGATAAGGCGGCCTGCCGTTATTGCGGTACCGGTTGTAGTGTCCTGATGGGTGTAAAAGATGGCAAAGTAGTTGCCTCACAGGGTGACCCTGATGCGGCAGTAAACAAGGGCCTGAACTGTATTAAAGGCTATTTCCTGCCGAAGATACTCTACGGAAAGGATCGTCTCACTAAACCGCTGTTAAGGAAAAAAGGCGGCAAGTTTGACAAGAACGGTAAGTTCGAGCCGGTTAGCTGGGACGAAGCGTTCGATGTGATGGCCGACAAGTGGAAAGCCGCGCTGAAGAAGGGTGGACCTACCAATGTTGGTATGTTCGGCTCCGGCCAGTGGACCGTGTGGGAAGGTTATGCTGCCTCCAAATTGATGAAGGCCGGTTTCCTCTCCAACAACCTCGATCCCAATGCCCGTCACTGTATGGCCTCTGCGGTAGGTGCTTTCATGCGTGCCTTCGGTATTGATGAGCCAATGGGCTGTTATGACGATCTGGAACATGCAGATGTCTTTGTCTTGTGGGGCTCCAACATGGCGGAGATGCACCCCATCCTCTGGTCACGTCTTACAGATACCCGTCTGACCAAAAAAGGCTGCGAAGTGCATGTGCTCTCAACCTATGAGCACCGCTGCTACGAGTTGGCCGATAACGGTATGGTGTTTACTCCCCAGAGTGATCTGGCGATAGCTAACTACATCGCCAACTACATCATTCAGAACAAGGCCTACAACAAGGACTTCCTGGGTAAGCACGTCAACTTTACCAAGACGCCTACCGATATCGGCTATGGTCTGCGTGCCGACCATCCGCTGGAGAAGAAGGCGAAAAACCGTAACAAGGGTAAGCTTAGCAAGATCAGCTTTGAAGAGTATGCCGCTTCCGTTGCCCCCTACACGGTAGAGAAGGCTAGCGAGATCTCCGGTGTACCCAAGAAAAAGCTGGAAAAACTGGCCAAGGTCTATGCCGATCCCAGCAAGAAGGTTACCTCCTTCTGGACTATGGGCATGAACCAGCACACCCGTGGTGTGTGGATGAACGGCCTGGTTTATAACATCCACCTGCTAATGGGTAAGATCGCAGAGCCGGGTAACAGCCCATTCTCTCTTACCGGTCAGCCATCAGCCTGTGGTACCGCCCGTGAAGTGGGTACCTTCTGTCATCGCCTGCCTGCCGACCTGGTGGTTAAGAAAGAGGGTCACCGCAACTTCTCAGAGAAGGTGTGGAAACTGCCCAAAGGTTCACTCAACGGCAAGGTGGGTTACCACGCCGTGAAGATGCACCGCATGTTGAAAGACGGCAAGATGAACTGCTTCTGGGCTCAGTGCAGCAACAACATGCAGGCTGCCGCCAATATGAACGAGGAGTCCTATCCCGGTTGGCGAAACCCGGATAACTTCATTACCGTCACCGATCCCTACCCAACGGTATCCGCCATGGCGGCAGATTTGGTGCTGCCTACTTCCATGTGGATCGAGAAAGAGGGCGCCTACGGTAATGCGGAACGTCGCACTCAGTTCTGGCGTCAGCAGGTTCAGGGGCCAGGTGAGTCCAAGTCTGATCTCTGGCAGTTGATGGAGTTCGCCAAGCGCTTCACCATGGAAGAGGTGTGGCCAGCAGCGGTACTCGATCAGAAACCTGAATACAAGGGTAAAACCATGTATGAGGTGCTCTATGAGAATGGCCAGGTCAACAAATTCCCGTATGAAGGGAAGATCACAGATGATCGTGGCAACGAGTACAAGAACGACGAAAGCGAGCACTTCGGTTACTACGTACAGAAGGGGCTCTTTGAAGAGTACCGGATGTTCAACTCTGCCGCCGATATCATCAAAAAGGGCCATGAGATGGCACCGTTTGAGGCCTATCACAAGGCGCGTGGTATACGCTGGCCGGTGATTGATGGCAAGGAGACCCTGTGGCGTTTCCGTGAAGGCTACGACAAGCATGTTCCTGCGGGCGAAGGCGTTAAGTTCTACGGGAAACCTGATGGTAAAGCCAATATCATCACCGCCCCATACGAACCGGCTGCTGAGCCGCCGGATGCCGAGTACGACACTTGGCTCTGCACCGGACGTGTACTGGAACACTGGCATTCAGGTTCCATGACCCGTCGTGTGCCTGAGCTTCATCGGGCGGTGCCTGATGCTGTGTTGTTCATGCATAAGAAGGATGCCAAGAAACGCAAGCTGCGCAACGGTCAGATGGCGAAGATTACATCACGCCGTGGTGAGATCATCGCCCGGGTAGAAACCCGTGGCCGTAACCGCGTACCGGAGGGGCTGGTGTTTGTCCCCTGGTTCGATGCCAGCCGCTTGATCAACAAGGTCACACTGGATCAGACTGATCCGCTCTCGAAAGAGACGGATTACAAGAAGTGTGCCGTGAAGATCACCAAGGCATAGGGTAATTCTCCGTTCCGGTTGAAACCGGAACGGGGGTTTTAAAGTGAAGAAACTGATACCGAATCGAGACCCAGTGAAGTAGTTAGAGTTGGGATGCAGTATTGAGATGAGTGATTCAGGTAACAATCAGAGCATGAAAGAGGGTTTGAACCGCAGGCAGTTTCTGGGCAAAACGCTTAAGACCGCTTGTGGGGTTGGCTTGATGGGTTTGGGGCTTGGCATGTATGCAAAGCAAGCCTCCTCCCTGCCTGCCATGGCAATTCGTCCACCCGGTGCGATTTCGGAGGATGAATTTCTCGGCGCCTGCATTCGTTGCGGCTTGTGTGTACGGGATTGTCCCTACGACATACTCAAGCTGGGGCAGTTGGGTGACGAGGTGCCGACTGGCACACCCTATTTCACGGCTCGGACTGGCCCTTGTGAGATGTGTGAAGACATCCCATGTATTCCGGTCTGTCCGACCAATGCGCTGGATCATAGCCTGACCGATATCAACCAATCCCGCATGGGGCTGGCAGTGGTAGTGGATCAGGAGACCTGTATCGCTTTTCTTGGCCTGCGCTGTGAGGTCTGTTTCAACGTCTGTCCGGTCAGGGGTGATGCAATCACTCTCGACATGCTGCACAACACACGCTCAGGAAAGCACGCACTGTTTATACCGGTGGTGCACTCCGAAGGCTGTACCGGCTGTGGGTTGTGTGAGAAAGCGTGCATCTTGGAAGAGGCGGCGATAAAGGTTTTCCCGATGCATCTGGCAAAGGGCGAACTGGGCAAGCACTATCGAATCGGTTGGGAAGAGAGAGAGAGGGCTGGAGAAGCACTGGTGACACCGGACGTAGAGCATCAATATAACCTTCCTGAAGGGATGCGCTATGACTTGCAGGGTAAGGGGTTGATTATCGAACAGGATGAAACTGAGATTCCGATCTCATCCAATCCACTCGATACCCTGAACCGTGGCATAGGAGATTAAATGATGACAGACAGCGTAAAGATAGGTGCTGAAGCCATCGCAACCAAGGGTTGGGTGAAAGCCCATCAGTGGTTGATTCTCCGTCGGCTTAGTCAGTTGTCGATTCTTGCGCTCTTTATGATCAGCCCGCTGCTGGTTGATCGTTTAGAGAGGGATACTTGGCTGGTCAAGGGCAACCTGGCCTCCAGCATGACGCTGGATGTGCTGCCGCTGACCGATCCTCATATCCTGCTCCAGGCGGTTTTGGCCGGTGTCGAGCCACACCAGGATGCCATTATCGGTGTTGTGATCGTGATCCTCTTCTACTTGCTGGTAGGAGGGCGGGTCTACTGCTCATGGGTCTGTCCCGTGAACATGGTTACCGACACTGCTGATTGGCTGCGTAGAAAGCTGGGTTTTAAGTCAGGTACTACGATTTCCAGATCTACACGCTACTGGATGTTGGCTCTGACGTTGATCCTGCCACTGGTGACTGGTTCGATTGTCTGGGAACTGTTCAATCCGGTATCGATGATGTTTCGCGGCATCGTCTTCGGAGTGGGCATGGCCTGGGTGATGGTGCTGGGGCTCTTTCTCTTCGACCTGTTTGTCGCCAGGGATGGTTGGTGTGGAAGACTCTGTCCCGTGGGTGCTTTTTACAGCTTGCTTGGCAAGAAAAGCGTACTGCAGGTGGTGGCTGACAAACGCGAACAGTGTGATGACTGTATGGACTGTTTTATTGTCTGTCCCGAGGCTCAGGTAATCAATCCTGCGCTGAAAGGAGCGGAGAAGGGGCTTGGTCCTGTCATCTCATCATCGGAGTGCACTAATTGCGGGCGTTGTATTGATGTATGTGCAGAGGATGTTTTTCACTTTGGAACCAGATTTACCCACTACAAAGTAATTGCTAACGGAAAAGAGAGTGATCCTGATGTAACACAGAAGGTTCATCACTTTACTAATGCAGCTTGAAATAAAACGGTAGTCCAGAAATCTAGATTGATGGAGATTATGATGAAAAAGATATTTGTAACTCTTCTGGCCGCACTGGCGGTTATGATGTTCACAGGCAGCGCAGTTGCTGGCGTCACCTCCCTGCGAGGTAATCAGGATATTCCTGATATGTCGAAAAAACCGGCAAAGAGGAAGCTGATGGTTGTCGAGGGTGGAATCGAGCGGAGCTATAAACAGCAGCCGCCGATGATTCCCCATAAAATCGACAAAGATAAGATCAACCTCAAAAGCAACACTTGCATGAACTGCCATAGTGAAAAAACCTATGAGGCGAAGAAAGCGCCTAAAGTAGGTGACAGTCATTATATCGGCCGTGATGACAAGGTTCAGAAAACAGTCTCCAGCCGCCGTTACTTCTGCAATCAGTGTCATGCGCCACAGATCAATGCAGATGCACTGGTGGATAACAGCTTTGACGGGGTCAAATAGACTTCAGGCTGTAAAATGCGGCACTCCCTCGGCTACACAGCCGGGGGGGCACTGCGTTTGTGACTGTTCAGCCATTTTTGTTGAGCGGCACCATCCCTTGGATGTCGATTGAATAGTTGGCTGTTTATTCATTCTTTTATGGGACGTTTGGCGCCAAACCTGGTATTCCATAGAAGTGTTGTAACTAACCGAGATACCGCTGCTTGATCAACGATTCAGCGGTTCCAAATGATAGATAGGGTAGAACATGACTGCAGGTAGCACACGCGCAACTATCAGCCTGATATTAACAGGCGTTGTATTAGGTATCTTTCTCTGGGGTGGTTTTAACTGGACCCTGGATCTGACCAATACCGAGGAGTTTTGCATCTCCTGTCACGAAATGGAGGCGACTCCCTACGCCGAGTTGGAGGAGACCATTCACTTCGCCAATCGAACCGGTGTTCGCGCAACCTGTCCGGATTGCCATGTTCCCCGGCCATGGATCCACAAGATAGTACGTAAGATCCAGGCCAGCAACGAACTTTACCACCACTTCATAACCGGAGAAGTGGACACCCCGGAGAAGTTCGAGGAGAAGCGCTTGCATCTGGCGGAAAATGTCTGGAGGGCGATGAAGAATACCGACTCCCGGGAGTGTCGTAACTGCCATAACTTTGACTCCATGGATTTCGACCGCCAGGAGAGCCGCAGTGCCGAAGCTCATGATGAAGCTATCGAGAACAACTGGACCTGTATCGACTGCCACAAGGGTATCGCCCACTCCCTGCCGGAGGGTTATGATCCGACGGAGTATATGCCGGGAAGTAATTAGTACTCACCCGAAAAAAGGCGGGACGCGGAGATCGCAGAGGAGGCGCCGAGGTCGCGGAGAAGATTCTTACAGTCTCCGTTCCCTTTGTGATCATTACATCTTATAAGGTGCTGTTTTCTGACTAAGGCTAATTTGGTACCTGTCTTAAGAATATGATAAGAGAGCCCGGTGAAGAGAGTATCTTCACCGGGCTGTTGTTTTTTGGGTGATAAAGGAGAAGAATGGCCCATCTCCAGATAGGGTGTGCAGCAGATGACTGAATTAATAGATAGCTTTGGTCGTAGGATTGAGTATCTACGGATCTCTGTGACTGATCGTTGTGATCTGCGCTGCTTCTACTGTATCCCCAAAGGATTTAAAGGATTTACCGAGAGTGAAAACCGGCTTACGCTAAGTGAGTTTATGCGAGTGATACGTATTTTCAGCGAGCTGGGAGTGAGCAAGCTACGCCTCACCGGTGGCGAGCCTCTGGTGCGTAAGGATATCGGTGAGATGGTGCGCGGCATTGCTGCACTGCCGGGTGTTGAGGATTTCTCCATGAGCACCAACGCCACCAATCTGGCTGAACATGCAGCGATGCTCAAAGAGTCCGGGATTGGTCGTATCAATGTCAGTCTTGATACATTGAAACCTGATGTCTTCAAAGAGATAACCCAGGGCGACCTCGCTAAAGTGATAGATGGCCTGATGGCGGCCAAGGCTGCCGATTTGCACCCCATCAAAATCAATATGGTGGTAATGAAGGATCTCAACTTCGATGAGATCGGGGATATGGTCGATTTCTGCCTGGAGCACCGTTTCACTCTGCGCTTCATAGAGACCATGCCGGTGGGTGCGGGGGGGCAGGGTGCAAAAGATCGCTACATCAGCCTCGACGCGGTGCGCAGGAAGCTTGAAGAGCGCTTTGAACTGGAACCGGCGCGGATGACCGGAGCCGGCCCGGCAAAATACCTGAAGGTGGTGGGTAAGCGACTCAAGATCGGCTTTATCACTCCCATGTCCCAGCACTTCTGCGAAGACTGCAACCGGGTACGCCTTTCATCGGAGGGAACCCTCTACCTCTGCCTGGGGCAGAATGACAAGTTGGAGTTTCGGCCGCTGTTGCGACAGGGGCTCAGTGATGACGAGCTGAAAGAGGCCGTTCTGGAAGCGATCCAGCGCAAGCCGGAGAAACACGATTTTAACGACTCGCCTGATCAGGTGGTGCGTATCATGTCGATGACTGGCGGTTGATTATTTCTGAAACAAGCTGAAAAAAGGGTACTCAGAGAACAATGTACCTGTAGGAGCGAACTTGTTCGCGATTGGCTTCGAACTGTGCTCATCGCGAACAAGTTCGCTCCTACACTCAGGTCCAGAGTTTTGATGTGTGATCTGAAAGTTAATAACTCAGAAGATACATAGGGTCACGGAGAACAATGTACCTGTAGGAGTGAACTTGTTCGCGATTGGCTTCGGACTGTGCTCATCGCGAACAAGTTCGCTCCTACACTCAGGTCCAGAGTTTTGATGTGTGATCTGAAAGTTAATAACTCAGAAGATACATAGG
>JBEVXT010000325.1:22505-31692 GCA_040505955.1 Sedimenticola sp.
CTACACTCAGGTCCAGAGTTTTGATGTGTGATCTGAAAGTTAATAACTCAGAAGATACATAGGGTCACGGAGAACAATGTACCTGTAGGAGCGAACTTGTTCGCGATTGGCTTCGAACTGTGCTCATCGCGAACAAGTTCGCTCCTACACTCAGGTCCAGAGTTTTGATGTGTGATCTGAAAGTTAATAACTCAGAAGATACATAGGGTCACGGAGAACAATGTACCTGTAGGAGTGAACTTGTTCGCGATTGGCTTCGGACTGTGCTCATCGCGAACAAGTTCGCTCCTACACTCAGCTTCAGAGTTTTGATGTTTTATATGAAAGTTAGTAATAATTATAAACTGTTACATCGAATAATTAAGAACTTACTTTAATTGCAAGAAAAGTTTTTCTCAGTGTACTCTGCGTTTCTCCGCGTTCTCTGTGTTCCTAACCCAAGCGGGCAATATTTTTCCCGGAAACACCTCAGGGCAGTACTTTTTTATAAGGCTTGACCACAACTGATGTGAACACACCGGTCAGGGTATAGGGATCCTGTTCCGCCCACTCCCGGGCATCTTCCAGTGAAGGGAATTCGGCAATGATCAGGCTGCCGGTGAAACCCGCTGCAGCGGGGTCCTCACTGTCGATTGCCGGGTGGGGGCCTGCCACCAGCAGCCGACCTTCATTCTGCAAGCCTTTGATGCGCTCAATATGCTCAGGCCGGGCCTGCATACGCGCCTCCAGACTATCCTCCCTGTCGGTTCCCATGATGGCGTAGAACATTCAACTCTCCTCCTGTGATGTCTCTTGCTCGGTCATAAAGCGTGTCATGTAGAACGCCTGCAGTATGACAAACAGGAAGGTGAGCCCCATCATGCCGAACAGTTTGAAATTGACCCACGTATCCTCGGCGAAATTGAAGGCGACGTAGAGATTAAGAGCACCCATGGCGAGGAAGAAGAGGGCCCATGCAACATTGAGCTGGGTCCATATAGCACTTGGGAGGGTAACCGCCTGCCCCATCATTCGTTCTATAAGAGGGCGCTTGCCAATAAACTGGCTACCGATAAATGCCACCCCGAATAGCCAGTTGATCACTGTCGGTTTCCACTTGATGAAGACCGGATCACGCAGTATCAGGGTCAACCCGCCGAAGACCACAAGCAGGGCCAGGGTGGCAAGATGCATCTTCTCCACCTTTCGGCGGCGCAGCCAGCCAAATCCCACCTGGACAAATGCGGCGGCGATGGCCACCGCTGTGGCGGTATAGATGCCGTACAGTTTGTAGGCAATAAAGAAGAGAATAACAGGGAACAGATCGGTAAGAAATTTCATGGTTAAGTTTGGTATTCAGTGCAAAATTCTGTTGGTCGGCCAGTCATCGCAGAAGCGGCGAATAACATCCTGAACCTGCTTGGGGTAGTTCTGGATCTCCACCTGTCCCATTCCTTCATGGAAGAATTCGGGCGCCTCATCCGGAAGATACTCTGCGATACTGTTGAATGCCTCCACCATAAGACGAGGCGAAAGGGTGCGGGTGGCAACAATTGCACGATTCAGCAGCAACAATCTCCAAGGGTGCTGAAGGTCTTCATTCTGACCCTCTTCACTGACTGTCGGGCTGACGGCATTGAGTATCTCTCCCATGGTGTGGTACAGCTTCTCCAGATCCCTGGGCTCCATTGCATCGTTGGCGATAGTAGCCAGCCCGTTGACAGTGAGTGTGATCAGAGACAGATCCCCACCCTGGCGTGCAATCCACAAGGCCAGGCCTATGGCGAGGGACTCCCAGGCGTAGTTGTCACCCTCCATCCCCAGCTCGGCAGTGAGCTGCATCAGGTTTTCAAGGATTGAAAAACCGTAATTACCCAGTTCGCTTAGATCGGGTATTGCCGTCTCTTCGGCCACCGGTTGTAGCTGCTGACTGTTTTCATCAAAGCGGTAGAGCAGGGATATGAGCTGATCCATGGCATCAGCAAGCTGCTCCGGAGAGGGTTCGTCGGTCAGTTCGGGAGAGCCGGCGGTGATCCATGCCTCGTGAAACATCTGAAAATTTTCAGAAAAAGTTTCAGCAAACCAGTTTATATCTGCAGGTGGTATATCCATAGGTAGGGATTCTAACCCTAACACCCGTTGTTTCACAGGGTCTGGTTGGATCTCTATCTCTCTTTGTGATGAGGCAGGCACGGTGGAATAGTCGGCAGGGGTCGGAGTCAATGCCATTAACTTAGGTGAAAAATTCCCCGTAAACATCAGACTCGTCATTCCCGCGTAGGCGGGAATCCAGGGGACAGTGCTCCGTAGCGCTGGATACCCGCCTGCGCGGGTATGACGGGAAAGAGGGGAGCTCGACCTCTGGGTTTCGGCCTATGCCGGGATGACCGTGGTATTAGGTTAAGTTAATGGCATTGGGGTCGGAGTCGATTGCAATGCGACTATCTAATGTATTCCAACAGTGAGGGGCAATCGACTCCGACCCCGTACACCACATGGAATTTGGTAGGTTCGAATCCCAGACTTTCAGAGGCGCCTTGGGGTACAATGTCCTGATGTCCGCGCTATATGATCTACATACCCACTCCACCGCTTCGGATGGCACACTCACACCGAAAGATCTGGTCTCCAGAGCCGTCGGGGTGGGCATAGAAGTGTTGGCGTTGACCGATCACGATACCACCGACGGGCTTTCCGAGGCAGCGGTCGCGGCAGAGAGAAGCGGTCTGCGGCTGATATCCGGAATTGAACTGTCGGTCACCTGGAACAAACAGGTCATCCACCTGATAGGATTGGGTTTTGACCCGGCGAATGAGGGGCTTGTAACCGGCCTCAAAGGTCTGCGAGAATTTCGTCAATGGCGTGCCGAGGAGATCGGTAAGCGTCTTGAAAAAGAGGGTATCTTCGGTGCCTATGAGGGTGCCAGGGCACTCTCCAATGGAGAGCTGATCAGTCGCACCCACTTTGGCCGTTACCTGGTTGAGAAGGGGTACGCACCGGACACCCGCAAGGTGTTCAAAAGGTATCTTACCTGGGGTAAGCCGGGGCACGTTCCAGGTCAGTGGGCGTCACTTCCTGAGGGCGTTGAGTGGATTCGCCGGGCCGGAGGTCAGGCAGTGCTGGCACACCCGGCTCGTTACGGCCTCACCCGCAGCAAACTGCGTCGTCTGATCTCGGAGTTTGTTGAGGTCGGAGGAGATGCCCTGGAGGTGGTGTCAGGGAGCCATAGCCGTGATGAGAACTTCACCATGGCCCGCCATGCCAATGATTTTGGTCTGCTGGGGTCGGTGGGTTCGGATTTTCACGATTCGGAAACACCCTGGAATCAACTTGGACGGATCGCACCGCTGCCCGACGGTGTTATCCCGATTTGGCATGATTGGAAAGTAGCGTAAACATGGCACAGCTTTTTCAGATACATCCGGATAATCCACAACAGCGGCTGGTCAGCAGTGCGGTGGATATTATTCATCGCGGCGGCTTGGTGATCTACCCCACCGACTCCAGCTACGCCCTCGGCTGTCATATTGGTGACAAAAAGGCGATGGAGAGAATACGCCGCATTCGCCAGCTGGATGACAAGCATAACTTTACCCTGGTGTGCCGTGACCTCTCTGAAATTTCCACCTATGCCAAAGTGGTAAACCAGCACTACCGGATGATGAAAGCGTTGACACCCGGCCCCTATACCTTCATCCATATGGCCACCAAGCAGGTACCCAAGCGGCTGCAGCACCCAAAACGAAAAACTGTAGGCTTTCGTATTCCTGATAATGCCATCGCCCAGGCGCTGCTTGAAACCCTGGGAGAGCCTTTGATGAGTTCCACCCTGATTCTGCCGGGAGAAGAGATGCCGATGACCGATCCCTATGAGATGCGTGATCTGCTGGGGCATGAGGTCGATCTGGTGATAGACGGCGGCTACTGCGGCATGGAAGCGACCACTGTGGTAGGTATGGAGGAGGAGACACCTGTGCTCTACCGCCATGGAAAGGGCGACACGACCCTATTTGAAGTATAATCGGCCGATGGATATAGGAAATACAATTCAGCAGGTGTCGGTGCTTTTTCTGCCGGTACTGTTTGCCATTACCGTCCACGAAGCAGCTCACGGTTGGATGGCGATGAAGTACGGTGATAAGACCGCCTTGATGCTGGGGCGGGTCACACTCAATCCGCTCAAGCACATCGATCCGATGGGAACGGTTCTGGTTCCTCTGGTCACCTTTCTTCTCAGCGGCTTCCTTTTTGGCTGGGCCAAGCCGGTGCCAGTGACCGCACGTAACCTCAACAACCCGCGCCGGGACATGGCCTATGTAGCACTTGCCGGCCCAGGCGCCAACCTGCTGATGGCAGTTGGCTGGACGGTGATCATCAAGATCGGTGTAATGCTGATGCCCCATTGGCAGTGGGTGGGTCTGCCCCTGGTCTATATGGGGGGGGCGGGAGTGCTGATCAATACACTGCTGATGGTGCTCAACTTGATGCCGATCCTGCCTCTGGATGGTGGCCGCATACTCAACGCACTGCTGCCGCCCCGTCTCGCCTACCAATTCTCACGGCTGGAGCCCTTTGGTATGTTTGTCATCATTGGCCTGCTGCTGTCCGGGGTGCTGGGCAAGGTTCTCTGGCCTCTGGTTTTATTTACAATTGATATCCTCCCGGCATCCGACATTGTCAAAGAGATCTACTTTTAACCAACACCAAGGAAATAAACTTGAACACCGTTCTTGCAGAACACGCCCGTGTCCTATCCGGTATGCGTCCTACCGGCCGTCTTCATCTGGGTCACTACCACGGGGTACTGAAAAACTGGGTTGAGCTCCAGCACGAGTATGAGTGCTACTTCTTCGTCGCCGACTGGCACGCCTTGACCACTCATTATGAAGACCCCAGCATTGTTCCCGAGAGCGTCTGGGATATGGTGATCGACTGGCTGGCTGCCGGTATCAATCACGGAGAGGCGAAACTATTTATTCAGTCCCAGGTGCCTGAACATGCAGAGCTGCACCTGCTGCTTTCGATGATCACCCCCCTGGGATGGCTGGAGCGGGTGCCCAGCTATAAGGATCAGCAGGAGAAGCTGAAAGAGAGGGATCTGGCGACTTACGGTTTTCTCGGTTATCCACTGCTACAGGCGGCGGATATACTGATCTACAAGGCGGGGCTGGTACCGGTGGGTGAGGACCAGGTGGCCCACGTAGAGTTGACTCGTGAAGTGGCGCGCCGCTTTAATCATATCTACGGCCGGGAAGCTAATTTCGAGGCGCTGGCGGAACGGGCGGTAAAAAAAATGGGGAAGAAGAGTGCCAAACTCTATACCCGCTACCGCCGGGCGTACCAGGAGCAGGGGAATCATGAAGCCCTGGAGGCTGCCCGAGCCCTGCTTGAGAATCAACAAAACATCACCGTCAATGACCGCGAACGGCTGTTTGGTTATATCGAGGGCGGTGGCCGGATCATCCTGCCTGAACCCCAGCCGCTGTTGACCAAGGCGTCAAAAATGCCGGGACTGGACGGTCGCAAGATGTCCAAATCCTACAACAACGCTATTGCCTTGAGGGATGAGCCTGAAGTCATTGAAAAGGCGTTGAGAACCATGCCCACCGATACCAACAGGGTACGGCGCACCGATCCAGGCGATCCCGCCCGCTGCCCGGTCTGGGAGTTCCATCAGATCTATTCAGGGGATGATGTGAAGGCATGGGTGCAGGAGGGGTGTAAAACCGCCGGTATCGGCTGTGTAGATTGCAAGCAGCCGGTAATCGATGCGGTACTCAGCGAACTGAAGCCGATCCAGGCACGCGCCCTGGAGTTTGAACAGCAGCCGGAACTGGTACGCAATATAATCGCCGAAGGCACTGAAGAGGCACGGGATATGGCTCAGGAGACCATGGCTGAGGTGCGGCAGGCGATGTCCATGTTCTATCGCTGATGTAGATGACTGACCGCGAAATCAAGTTGGAGGAACAGAAACGTCCAGAGCAGGAGGAGATGCCGTTTGCCATTGTCCAGGGGGAGAGTTGGACAACGGTACCGAAAGATCTCTATATTCCACCGGATGCGTTGGAGGTGTTTCTTGACGCCTTTGAGGGCCCTCTTGATCTGCTACTCTATCTGATCAGACGGCAAAACCTTAATATCCTCGATATCTCTATTGCCGAGATCACCGCCCAGTACATGGAGTATGTGGAGTTGATGAAGGATCTGCACCTGGAACTGGCGGCAGAGTATCTGGTGATGGCCGCCATGCTGGCCGAGATCAAGTCACGCATGCTGCTGCCGCGCCAGGAGGAGATAGAGGATGAGGAGGGTGATCCCCGGGCTGAACTGATTCGTCGGCTGCAGGAGTATGAGCGCTACAAACAGGCGGCTGAGGATATTGAAAGCCTGCCCCGCATGGGGCGTGACCTTTTTCAGGCGGTTATTGATGTTCCCGACAGAACCACTCGCAAGCGGCCACCGGAAGTGGAGTTGAGAGAGGTGTTGCTCGCCCTCAAAGATGTGCTGCAGCGGGCGGATATGTTTACCCGTCACAATGTACAGATGGAAGCGCTGTCGGTGCGGGAGCGCATGTCGGTGGTACTGGATACGTTGAACGCAGAGAGCTTCACCGAGTTTACCCGGCTGTTCAATGTAGAGGAGGGGCGAAAGGGTGTAGTGGTCACTTTTCTAGCCATTCTTGAGCTGATCAAGGAGGCGTTGATTGAGATGGTGCAGGCCGAGCCTTACGGACCGATCCATGTTAAGGCGCGGATGTGAAAGTATGGGGTCGGAGTCGATTGCATCGGATTAAGGTATATTTAGCAAAAGTATCGGCGCAATCGACTCCGACCCCGGGCAACAAATCCGAGTAACTAAACGTTAAATTAATCAATGTCAGCCAACGAAAAACTGAAACAGATTGTTGAGGCGGCACTGCTCTCAGCAGGCTCCCCCCTCAATCTTGACGCGATCCTTGAACTGTTTCTTGAGGATGAGCGTCCCGACAAGCAGATGCTGCGAGATACAATCGCAGCCCTGCGACAGGATTATGATGGGCGAGGCATCGAGCTGGTGGAGGTGGGGGGTGGATTTCGCATTAACGTCCGTTCTGAACTGTCACCATGGGTCTCCCGATTATGGGAGGAGCGACCGGCCCGCTACTCTCGGGCGCTGCTCGAAACATTGGCTCTGATCGCCTACCGTCAACCGATTACACGCGGTGAGATCGAAGATGTCCGCGGCGTCAGCGTCAGCACGCATATCATCAAAACCCTGCTTGAGCGGGAGTGGGTGAGGGTCGTGGGGCAGAGGGATGTTCCCGGCAGACCCTCTCTTTACGCCACCACAAGAGAGTTTCTTAACTACTTCTCCCTCAAGGGATTGGGTGATCTTCCTACCCTTCAGGAGATCAGGGATTTTGACTCCATCAACCGTGAATTGAAACTGGAAGACCCGGACTTGGATAGGGGTACCGATGGTGATGGTGAGACAGTGGAATCGACACCACATCAAGCTGACGCTCAGCAGGAGGATTTGCCAAGCGAAGTTGTGCCTGAGTCGACAGCAGAAGCTGCTGTCGAAACTGCACCTGAGAAGATGTTGGATAGCGTAAATCGGGAGCAAACAACGAATGAGTGATACTGAAGGGCTTGCTGGTGAACGGCTGCAAAAAGTGCTTGCCAATGCCGGACTGGGCTCAAGAAGGGAGATTGAGCGACGTATAGCGGCTGGCGAAGTCACGGTTAACGGCAAAGTGGCAAAGCTGGGTGATCGGGTGACGATCGAAGACCGTATCACCCTGGGAAATCATCCGGTCGGTACATGGCGCCTGAAAAAACAGAAACATCAGGTCATTATCTACAACAAACCGGAAGGGGAGTTGGTCACACGGGATGACCCGGAGGGGCGGCCCACTGTTTTCAAGCGCCTGCCCAAGCTCAAGAGTGGTCGCTGGATCTCCGTTGGCCGTCTCGATATCAATACCAGTGGTCTGATCATCTTCACCACCGATGGTAACCTAGCCAATCAGCTGATGCATCCCTCACAGCAGGTTGAGCGGGAGTACGCCGTCCGTGTCCACGGCGCTGTCAGCAAAGAGATGCTGCAACAGATGGTCGACGGTGTTGAACTGGAGGATGGACCGGCCCGTTTTGAAGATATCGTTGAGTCCGGGGGGGAGGGCAGCAACCACTGGTATCATGTAGTGATTATGGAGGGACGGAATCGGGAGGTCAGGCGCATTTGGGAAGCCGTCGGTGTCAGAGTGAACCGCCTTAAACGTGTCAGGTACGGACCGATTATTCTCGACAGCAGTCTCTCGATTGGCCGACACCGGGAACTGAATGAAAAAGAGCGGGAGGCCCTGCTGGCGACAGTCGACGCGGAGAAGAGACCAAAAAGAGCCCGTCCTGAACGTAAAAAGGCGGGAAAGCGGGAGGCAAGACCCTCAGCCAAGTCGGATAAGAAGCCCACTCCATGGCACACTGCCGGCAAGAGAAAACCAAAGAGGAAGTGAACGCCAGATAAGCATGGATGCTACTTAGCCCAAGTTTGCGGATTGGAACCCAAAAAGCGACGTAATTGCTTGATTATTTCGTAACTATTCAGCTTACCCCTGAAATTCGCCGCTTCTGAGTTAAAAAATAATCATTTGAATTTTACGGCAGGGGTCGGAGTCGATGGCGTTAGATTGTTGGTGATTACCATTGATTTACGACGCAATCGACTCCGACCCCGTACCCAATGCCATTAACGGTAGGTGGAAAATTCCCCGTAAACTTCAGGCTCGTCATTCCCGCGTAGGCGGGAGTAGTGGTGCAGGGATGCACCGTTTACGGACCAAAGGATGGAATCCAGGGGACAGCGCTCCGTAGCGCTGGATACCCGCCTGCGCGGGTATGACGGGAAAGAGGGAAGTTCGACCACTGGGTTCCAACCTATGCAGGGATAACCATGGTATTAAGCTTAAGTTAATGACATTGACCCCGTACCCTACTGAATAGTTACGATATTTATTTGATAAGTACAAACTTGCGGTAGTAGGGACAATCTGAACAGTTACGGCATAGTGTTGAATAGATACAGAGTAGGTTTTGCTTAGTTTACTCAGCAGTTTTTCCCAAAGATGCTTGCGCATCCTCAATGGCTTCTGTCAGGTATGACTTGTAGTCATCAGCATTGTTGAAGCCGATGATCGGTGGAGTGAGCTGGTTGCCGTTATAAT
>JBEVXT010000326.1:0-7268 GCA_040505955.1 Sedimenticola sp.
TGGTTTTAGCCTGTCTTTGATCGGACGATTAAGCAGATGGAGTGCAGGAAACTAAAGATAATTTGGAAATTTGCATCCGAATGAGGGCAAGTCCAAAATAAATAGCCTTAACAAGTAGCCCCATAACACAACACTTATGTTGATGTACGTGTACCTGCATACTCATCCGCACAATAGGAATTTGCTATGAGAAATACGTTCTTATTTGCGCAAATAAAATACCACCTTATATGGTGGTACAGCAAAATATTAACGGTATATACGGTATGCTACAAACACCCAAGATCTGGTGGTGCTGGGGTGGTGGCGGGTAGGCTCAATTTTATAACGATCCGCCGTGAGTGACACATGATTTAACACTGCTCGGATATTTGTATCATGCCCTCTATAGACCAGAATCACGAGACAGGACAACAACGATTGGTCGCCCTATATATGAATCAAATGTCAGCAAACGTCATATATTTATTTAACTTCTCTCAGTCACATAATTTCCAAGCGAACTAGAAAATTGACACGTACTGCCGGCTATACATGAAATACGCATAGATTAGCCAGCATGCCCCCGAGATTTAATATATAGTGTATAAACCAAAATTATAAATTATCATTTTATACACTAATATCAACAGAACTGCTCCCACATATACGTGTATACAGTACCTGGTTCAGGGTCCAATATGCTTGTTAATGATCCAACCCCGATCCAACATACTCTTTGAAACCTGCAACTACTGAAAACCCCACATGTATACCCCGGCTACCCTTACAAACTTACACAACGTACATAATTATAATATGCTTGAATTACCCAATAAACAATAACATTTGTACATGAATCATCTACTACCTAGCACCGGTACTAGTATCTAACGTGCATAAAACATACATATATTATATTTGGCGTCTCTCAGGGGGCTACTTGCTTAGTTACCCTGCACTGCATTCCACCAAATCAATGCCAATCTAAACAGGCTTCTCTGAGGATGCCTCAATTACTTGAGGCATCTTCAACGTGAGGTGATGCCGAGTGATCTCGAGGCAATGAGCGACAGCTGAGTGATCTCGAAGCTGAATGTACGTGCGGTGATGCCGAGTGATCTCTAGGCAATGACCGACAGCTGAGTGATCTCGAAGCTGAATGTACGTGAGGTGATGCCGAGTGATCTCGAGGCAATGAGCGACAGCTGAGTGATCTCGAAGCTGAATGTACACGAGAGATCTCGTGCTTATACATTATGGAGTTGAGTGATCTCGTGTCCATAGATGACAGATAGACCTGGAGTTTTTGAGACTGGTGCACAAGGGACCGAGTGATCTCAAGCCGGGTGCAGGAGGGCTACAGCGGCGGCTGTAGGTAGTCGAGGGATATCGAGCTACTGCCAGCCAGAAACTTAAAGCTTTGGATTAAGCTGAACTTGAGTATTGGTTTTAGCCTGTCTTTGATCGGACGATTAAGCAGATGGAGTGCAGGAAACTAAAGATAATTTGGAAATTTGCATCCGAATGAGGGCAAGAGTCCAAAACGAATTGATAATTTACTTAACAATGAGAGCCCCAAGAGGATACAAATACAATACATGTATAATTATACATGTATATGCGATATAGGAATTAAGTAACAATAATTAACAACTAGTATCAGGGCTCCAGTTAAGGTGCGTAATTTGGGGCCAACCCCGTTCATTCTTCACCAAGAATGTCATGTTGGGAGTGCTTCAGAATCGTCTCAATGAGACGATTCTAAAGAACTCCAAAATTGCCTCTTTTGACGACAAAATAAGAAAATAAACAGAAAATCTTGTCAAATCACGCACGTTAACTAGAGCTCTGTAGTATACCTTAAACTGTAGTCACTGACACATCTGTGCCTGCGCTGCTCTAATATCAATTGGCTGGACCCGGATATATCGAGTATAACAAGACGAAGACCATCTCCCCAGAGTTTGTATCATGTGATCCTCAATGTTCGCAGCCGCTGCACTGGTCGCAGCTCCAATCCTAAATGAGTGTCCACAGTATTTATTCTCATCACAACCAATCCTGCTTAGCACTTGCCTAACGTATGACAAAAACTTCTCCCTCATGAATGGCTCACCATGTTCATCAATGAAAAGAGGAATATTTGATGATTGCATTGCAGTTACGTCTGTAACTTGTCTCCATTGTGTCAAATACATGTACATGTACTGCACCGGACAGCAACAAATATCTCGATTCCGGTATATAAGAATATTTACACCTGCTCTGAATGGATCAGTTTTTGACATAGGTATTTTCAGAGTAAACATAGAATGATCACTCGCGAATGACACATCCTTGCACCGCAAATATGTATAAAGACGATCATCTCGTGACTTAATCGTAAATTCCCCACAGCGAAGAAATCCAAAATATGCCAACGAGCACATACACTGCAATGTCAGGTCTATATATGGGGTAAACACACCCTTGCTCAATAATTTACACATCCGACACAGGATTTCAAATGTGATTGGTAATCGTGTCTGTGCACTTGTTTTCTGACTGCGTCGGATACCCCTCAATATGCACTGCAGTCTATCCATCGAAGAAACTGGATTACTCATACCAGCTTGCAAATAGTGAAATCTAATACCAGCCAAATATAACTTGATGGTCGTCCACTGTAACTGCAAAGACTTATTGCAGTACGTCACAAAATAAATAAGAATATCTTCTGTGACCGATGGCAAAGAACCAGGAGGATAGCTAACACCAGACAATGTGAGAAACGTCAATAAACACTGAATGCCAGTCGTGTAAGCTGCCCTGGTAGATGGCGCAATGGATGCGGTCCACAAGTTGGCCACTTCTAATTTCAATTCATCTGTAGCAGTGAACTTGCTAGGCATGCCACAGGCTCCCTGTCTGCATTTGGAGCATAGCGTCTGAACTGTAACATGTTAAAACGTGATAAAGCATCAGCGATTACGTTTGTTTTCCCCGGGATGTGCCTAGCAATTATCATAAATTGACCTTTCGCTGCACACCAGATGAGTCGGCGGACAAACTTTTGAATAAACGGCACTCTTGAGCGGCCTTTATTAATAATATCAACTGTAGCAGCATTGTCACATTTAACCACAATTCGTTTCTGAGACCACATATCCCCCCAAAGTACTGCAGCCATGACTATGGGATATAGTTCATAGAGCGCCATCGATGCAACTATGTCTGACGAAACAAGATCCGCTGAAAAATGTCCTTGAAACCATTTTCCGCCATAATATCCCGCGAATGCCAATGGTGTAGCATCCGTAAAGAACTGAATATCTTCCTCTGAAGTAACCTCTGGATGCATAAACATCGAAATCCCATTCCATTGCATGAGAAACTTGGACCACATACTAACATCCGACCTACATTCAGCACTGATTTTTACATAATGATGCAATGCCTTGACAGTTGAAGATAGGGAAATCAAATACGACACAAATGCGCGTCCTGGATAAATCACACGGCATGCGAAATTCAAATGTCCCAAAAGGCTTAAAAGTTCTCGCTTTGTACACGACTTCTTCTGAGAAAATGATTGCAAAAGAAGTGCTATCCGCCGCACTTTTTCCAATGGCAATCTGGCTTCCATTTTTTCACTGTCAAGAATAATGCCCAAATACTCCAATTCCGTCACAGGACCTAAAGTTTTTGTCGGAGACAACGGCACGCCAAGTTTATTGAATACAAACAACAAAATCTGCATAGTCTGACACGTATCGCCTGGAGAGTCAATAGTGAGAAAGTCGTCTAACAAATGGAGACAGTTCTTTACCCCATAATTGTTTTGCAAGATCCAACAAATAGCTTGCGACAACGAATCAAAGATTTTTGGACTAGAACGACTTCCAAATACAAGTCTTGTGTAGAAATAATATTTATTATCCCACTGTATACCATGAAACGGCCATAACGATTGCTTAATTGGTACCAGTTTGAAGGCATCCTTCACATCAGCTTTACATAGTATGCTTCCACGTCCTAACTTTCTAATTATTTTAATTGCATGATCAATAGTGACGTATGATAATGAGAATTCATCTTTATCAATCAGTTCATTCAAACTTGGATGAAATGCGTTATCATGCGGCGCCGATAAATCTACAATCAATCGCTTCTTCCCGGAATATTTACCTTCAGCAATACCAATCGGACTAATCCTATAATTTGAAAATGGAATAAAAGTATATGGACCGATCAAAAAACCTTTCTCCAATTCTGCATTCACCAATTCCGTAGTAATTTCATGTTGTCTAGTTGCTGATAATAAATTTTTGCACACATATGGACGATTTGGTAAATGGATCAGTCCCGTGTCAAATCCAAACTGAAACCCATTCAGTAAATAATGTTTAAATTGTTTATCCGGATACGGCCTCATCTCTGCTGCTAACTGTTCCACATTCACAGAACTTTTAATACCAGCTATCTCAAACTTGGAATTTTCTGACCCTGAAAGTTTTTTGAACCCGAACAATTAATTCTAGCATGATCCGTCTGCTTACATGTCAGACAAATGTGGGAATTTCTGCATGCTCGTGAAGCGCAACCTCGACTTGTGTTAAAATTATTGCATATTTCTTGGCCATTGTGCATAGTACGCGCCCTGCCATGCATATCTGAGCTTGCATTATAACGACCAAACGATTGCGCGAAGTTGGTGTTTTGGCGATTCACAGGCCCAAAGCCCACTGCATGACTTCCTGATCGAGCTGGTGAAGCAGAATCAGACACAATTGTCGGACAGAACGACGACATGTGTAACGTACTTCCACAGCCAGTGCAAGAATTTGCTCGATAGTTTGTGAAGATCGAACAGAACAACCTGTTGTTCCTGATGGACCAATCAACTTTGATGTTATTAAATTTCAAATTAGCTGCAGCCTGTGCCGAAAACACTTTATGATACTCATAGAAGCCTTTTTCCCCATAGCGAGTTGCCATGTCAATTATGTCGCGTTCATACAAGTCCAACTCAACCCGTCTATTAGGATGGGCCTGACACATGATGTTTTTGTAAATACCGAAGGCTTGAACAAATTGGGAGATATTCAATACAGTATGCAATCTTGGATCAACTTTCTCTTTTGATTGGTCTGGTAAACTGTGATAATATGGTATCAGTAAAGTGGCCAAATTCACATCACCACCTTCCTGGATCTGTCGTCTAATAGAGGGGTGCACAGTCTCCACAAATGGTAGTAATTCAGCGGCATATCCGAAAGTAGACCGGGCATTTTCCACGTTAAATGTATACCGTTCGAATTGTGTTGTTGTTGTTGTGTCGGTAACCGGTAACGAACGAGTACAGGTTTCCGGCGCAATATTTGCTCCCAACATATCAAAATTAATACCGGTACCTTCAACTGCGGGTTGGTTGCATGGTGGGATTAGTCTGTTTCGACTGATGGCCGCTTCCAGCTTTTCAGACAATTGGCTGATTGATGTTTGAAGGGAAGACACATTATTCCTAATTTCCGTCTCAAACTGTTGTTGTTGTTGAAATTGCGAACATCCGGGGTTTCCGATTTCCGGTTCTACGGCGACTTCCGAGGTTTCCGCGTGTACCCGCATAGCAACGGTTTGCTGCAGCGAGGTTGTCTGCGCAGTGGAACTTTGTTGCGAAGGTGCTTGCGCAGTGACGTCATTTGTTGACATAGCGGCAGTGCCCAAGGTCGCATATAGCTGCAGTAAGCGCGATTTCTTAGACCGCGGGCCGGCAGCAACACCCCCCTTTCTCAATTCCTCTCTCAATTTCGCCGTAGTCCAGTTTTCTGGTAATGTCATATCATACGATCGCGAATCCGGTGATAATTCACTGATGGTAGCGGCGGCTGGACGTTTACGAGGTCGCGACATGTTTAACTGTTAAACTGAATCCCGTAGATCTCTTCAGATTTAGAACTTTTAAAAGCGGATGATAATTTCCGGCGTCAACTAGATCTACTAATCGTTAAATATATCCTGGATATGAATATGCACACAAATCTCTCTGATGATTAAATAATCCAATCACGATCGAAAACGCAGCACGTAAATTAAAAATATAGGCTCAATTTTATAACGATCCGCCGTGAGTGACACATGATTTAACACTGCTCGGATATTTGTATCATGCCCTCTATAGACCAGAATCACGAGACAGGACAACAACGATTGGTCGCCCTATATATGAATCAAATGTCAGCAAACGTCATATATTTATTTAACTTCTCTCAGTCACATAATTTCCAAGCGAACTAGAAAATTGACACGTACTGCCGGCTATACATGAAATACGCATAGATTAGCCAGCATGCCCCCGAGATTTAATATATAGTGTATAAACCAAAATTATAAATTATCATTTTATACACTAATATCAACAGAACTGCTCCCACATATACGTGTATACAGTACCTGGTTCAGGGTCCAATATGCTTGTTAATGATCCAACCCCGATCCAACATACTCTTTGAAACCTGCAACTACTGAAAACCCCACATGTATACCCCGGCTACCCTTACAAACTTACACAACGTACATAATTATAATATGCTTGAATTACCCAATAAACAATAACATTTGTACATGAATCATCTACTACCTAGCACCGGTACTAGTATCTAACGTGCATAAAACATACATATATTATATTTGGCGTCTCTCAGGGGGCTACTTGCTTAGTTACCCTGCACTGCATTCCACCAAATCAATGCCAATCTAAACAGGCTTCTCTGAGGATGCCTCAATTACTTGAGGCATCTTCAACGTGAGGTGATGCCGAGTGATCTCGAGGCAATGAGCGACAGCTGAGTGATCTCGAAGCTGAATGTACGTGCGGTGATGCCGAGTGATCTCTAGGCAATGACCGACAGCTGAGTGATCTCGAAGCTGAATGTACGTGAGGTGATGCCGAGTGATCTCGAGGCAATGAGCGACAGCTGAGTGATCTCGAAGCTGAATGTACACGAGAGATCTCGTGCTTATACATTATGGAGTTGAGTGATCTCGTGTCCATAGATGACAGATAGACCTGGAGTTTTTGAGACTGGTGCACAAGGGACCGAGTGATCTCAAGCCGGGTGCAGGAGGGCTACAGCGGCGGCTGTAGGTAGTCGAGGGATATCGAGCTACTGCCAGCCAGAAACTTAAAGCTTTGGATTAAGCTGAACTTGAGTATTGGTTTTAGCCTGTCTTTGATCGGACGATTAAGCAGATGGAGTGCAGGAAACTAAAGATAATTTGGAAATTTGCATCCGAATGAGGGCAAG
>JBEVXT010000327.1:0-5747 GCA_040505955.1 Sedimenticola sp.
GACAGAAGCCAGAGATCTACCCCCACTGAGCTATTATCGAAAGACGAAAGCTGAATTATATGCTCTTAACCCCCCATCAAAACAGGGGTAGCCTATTCCAATATGAAATGAGCCTGAAGGCTTGTGAGAGCAGCCTGCTCCGAACAAACAGGCGCAGATGTCCCGCTTTCTTATCTTCTGCTGCCACCCGTCGCATTAATTGCGGTAATTGCTGGCTCTGTGCGACGTTCATCGCGGCGAGGGCGCCGCTCCTACGGGTGGGTGCAGTGACACCTTTTCAAGACATACAGCAGCAGGGATGCTGCCGTGAGCGTACCGGGAGGTATTCACCGCATGTCCTGAAAAGGTGTTACTGCACCTCGTATGGCACGGACTTTTTGAGAAGTTACCTATGTGAAACGTTAACCAATTGATTTTGTGGTAAATTATTTTCATCACTGCACCAGAAGTTCCCAGTCTGTCCAAAAAAATAGGTGGTTTTCTGGCAGTTTAGGGAGGTCTGAAACTAGGCGTCTGTCGGATTTATTACCATTTGGCTGCAAATCTCCGGGTGGCGATCAACGCTGCTTATCGAACTCGTTAGATAGGTCGGCTATCGGCTTCATTCGATAAACTGATTTGCGGTGTCACCCGTGGTATTCACTTTAAATGCTTAAACCCAACAACTCGCTGGAGTAGAGATAAACCAGTGGTCGGCAGCAGCAGAATAATAGGTTAGTATGTGCAGTTCTTAAGATATTGCGACCAACTCTCAATCCAGATCGCTAGGCTATGCATCCTCTTTTTGTAACAGGCTCCTCTGTCGTTTGTGCTCCTGCCAAAGGTAAGGACGCCTTGCTTGACTCTCTGCGTAACCAACGGGGGGGGTTGCAGCGAAATAAGTTCGGTTATGCGGAGATAAACGGCTATACCGGGATGGTTACCGGCCTGGATAGCATTAAACTGCCGGTTGCCCTAAGTGAATACGATTGCCGCAATAACCGCCTAGCGGAGATGGCGCTGCTGCAGGATGGCTTTATCCTCCAAGTGGCTGCTTTGAAAAAGCGGGTCGAGTCCAGGCGTATCGGTCTCTTTTTAGGAACCAGTACCTCCGGTACCTTGAGTTCTGAAGAGGCCTATCGGGAGGAGAGGATCTCGTCGCGCTTTCCGCAGAGTTACAATTATACAAAAACACATGATCTGAACTCTTTGGTTGATTATGTCAAAAAGCGCCTTGATGTCAGAGGGCCTGCATTTACCATCTCCACCGCCTGTTCATCCAGTGCAAAAGTATTCTGCGAGGCAGAGCGCTTTATCTCAGCAGGGCTTTGTGATGCAGCGGTAGTTGGCGGGGTAGACAGCCTCTGCTACAACACACTCTTTGGATTCAATTCGTTGCAGCTTATATCAGAAGAGCGATGTCGCCCTTTCGATGCCGAGAGGAAGGGGATCTCCATCGGTGAGGCCGGTGGTTTTATGATCCTGGAAAAACAGGCGCACTCAGGAGTCGAAGCTGTTCTTGAGGGGTATGGTGAAAGCAGTGACGCCCACCATATTTCCACCCCACACCCTGAGGGTATGGGGGCGGTGATAGCAATCAAGCAGGCGTTGCAGAAAGCAGGGCTGAGCAGTAGCGATATCGGTTACATTAATCTTCACGGCACAGCGACGCCGTCAAATGATAAGTCTGAGGCAGTCGCAGTCGCCGGCCTGTTTACACAGCGCACAATATGCAGCTCAACCAAGGGCTGGACCGGGCATACATTAGGCGCGGCGGGTATTGTTGAAGCGGTTATCTCATGTATTAGCCTGGAGCATGGATTAATACCGGGAACCCTCAATACCAGGGCGTTGGATAGGAGGCTGGATGTGAATTTGGCGATTGATACGCAAGATCTTGAGTACAATCACGCGGTTAGCAACTCCTTTGGGTTTGGCGGCAGCAACTGCAGCCTGATTTTTGCTAGCGCGTGATATGATCTTCTACATTGAATCGCCGGCAATACTGGCTCCCGGGCTTGATGACTGGTTCCAGGCGAAAAGAGTTTTCAACGGTGACATCCCCTACAAATCGACTCCGATTCTCGATCCGATGCCATCGATTATTCCCGCAAATATTCAACGCAGGTGCAGTTACAGTACCCTACTGGCGATTGGAGTTGCAGAGCAGACTTTGAATTCATCATCACGTTCGGCGGATGATATTAATGCAGTCTTTGCATCATCGGTGGGTGACCCGGAAATTGATAATAAACTCTGTATTTCCGTGTCGGCCGACGAGCCTATGCCATCGCCGATTCAGTTTCATAACTCAGTTCACAATGCCCCTGCAGGTTATTGGAGCATTGCGACAAGATCGCAAAGCCACACCACCAGCCTTGCGGCTGGTGGTGATAGTTTTACAGCGAGTCTTTTGTCTGCCTATTCACAGATGAGCAATGAGAGTAAAGCAGTAATGCTGGTCGCATACGATCAGCCATTGCAAGGCGGTATGTCTGTCGGCCATACTCTATCTAGAACATTTGCCTGCTCTCTGCTGCTCTCTCCATATAAGAGTGACAATAGCCTGATCAGTGTTGACCTGGATCTGGTCGATTTCGATGCGGGTAAGAGAGAGCCGGAGAAGAGTGAGGTATTGGCTGAATTGACAGATCTCTTCCGTACTGTGCCCGCCGCTAAGTCACTATCGCTGTTTTCATTGTTGGCCAGACCGGAATATAGAACCCTGATAATGGATTACACCAGCGATATAAGTGTTGTATTAACGTGCCAAACAGTCTGAACAGACAGGAAATTTGTAGCCATTTACCTCATTCAGGTGCCATGTGCCTGATCGATCGCGTCCTCTCCTACGATAATAGAACAATCCGCTGTACCAGCAATAGTCATCTTGATAAAAATAACCCCCTGCGTAGAGGTGATAGATTAAGCAGTATTAACGGAATCGAATACGCTGCTCAGGTGATGGCCGTCCACAGTAGCCTGGTGGAGAATATAGAACCGGGACAAATAGGCTATCTTGGTGCCTTGCGAAATATTGAGATTAACCAGCCGTGGCTGGACAGTCGGCAGGAGGTACTTGTGGTGGAGGCCCGCCTGATTGGTTCATCCTTTGCCGGGGCTATATATCAGTTTTCAGTAGAAGCTGACTCCGGCACTATTATCAGCGGCCGCGCTACTATCATGACAGGCAGCGGAAAACAGTGATGAGGCGTGCTTTGGTCACAGGAGGAAGTGGCACGATAGGTGCCGCTGTTTGTAAAAAGCTTGCGGCACAGGGGAACCACGTTATCTTGCACTGTAATCGTAATATTGAACAGGCACAGATAATTGCAGATCAGATCAACAGGTCAGGCGGTAGTGCAGAAGTAGTTCAGTTTGATATCCGGGACGTGGAGAAAACCACTTCTTCCATTGAAGGGCTGTTGAAGCGTGGGGTGATCCAAATATTGATTAACAATGCCGGATATAATGATGATGCGCCGATGGCCGGTATGCAGGTAGCTCAATGGGAAGGTGTGATTGATACTATTCTCAACGGCTTCTTTAATGTGACACAGCCCATTCTACTGCCTATGATGATGAGTCGCTGGGGACGTATCATCTCTCTCTCTTCAGTGGCGGGTATTGTCGGTAACCGGGGCCAGAGTAATTATGCAGCCGCAAAATCTGGTTTGCACGGTGCGAGTAAGTCACTGGCGATCGAGATCGCATCCCGTGGAGTGACGGTTAATGTAGTTGCCCCCGGCGTTATTGAATCGGAGATGACAAGAGAGATCTTTACCCAGGAACTCATTGATCAGCTTGTTCCCATGAAACGGGCCGGAACGGCTGAAGAGGTGGCAGATCTTATCGACTTCCTGACATCAGACAGAGCCGGCTATATCTCCGGACAGATCATATCGATCAACGGTGCCATGGTGTAAAATTGGTGTAGTTATGGATAAATTGGAAAGCTCAAATCTGGCGATTGTCATCCCTGCATATAATGAGGGACAGACGATAGAGAGCATAGCCTCAAGAGCGCTTGCTGTATCACCAAACGTTATTATTGTGAACGATGGATCAACGGACAACACTCAGGAAGCTGCTGAGAAACTTGGTCTCCACGTTATCAATCATGTTATGAATATGGGGAAGGCGAATGCACTGTGGGACGGCATTCAGGCGGCGCGTGAGATTGATGGCGTGATTGGGATTGTGACCATTGATGCTGATGGTCAGCATCTGCCGGAGGATATACCACGACTTATTGAAAAATATAATCAATATCCAGAAGATGTAATCATAGGTGCGCGCCTGCTGAAACAAGAGAATGCTCCCAGGAAGCGGCTGCTTGCAAATAAATTTGCTGATTTCTGGGTATCGTGGGCGGCAGGGCATCGTATTTACGATAGCCAATCTGGTTTCAGGCTCTATCCGGCGAAGGTCTTTGAGGGTTTGTGGCTTCCTCACGACCCCTCTCGGCGGTTTGTTTTTGAGAGTCAGATTCTGATAAAAATTGGTGCCAAAAAACACAATTTCCGGACTGTTCCAGTTGAGAGCATCTACCCTGAAAATGCACGTCCAAGTCATTTTCGTCCGGTCAAAGACATCACGTCGATCGTACTGATGGTGGCGTCTTCCCTTGCAGGAAATCTGTTCAACCTCTCAGGATTGTACAAGGTATTGGCTGGACGATGATTATATCATCCAGGGATGTTTTCACTTGTATCTTAAACATGGTATAAATATGCCTTTAAGATGTAAGTTCGCATAAATAACAAAAGGATCTTAGGATGATGAAGTCAAAATTTGTTCATATATTTGCTATCTCCCTGCTGGCTCTTCTTTTAGTAGGTTGCCCACATCAAGCAGCTGTTCGTAATACAGATAGTGTTCCATTTGCCAATGCGTCTGACGCCTCCCTGGATCAGCTTAGTTCAGTTATACGGCGGGCGGGTACCGGTTTGGGCTGGCAGATGAAAGCTATTGCTCCAGGCCATATTCTTGGAACACTCCTACTCAGAAATCATGTAGCAAAGGTTGATATCACCTATAACAAGAAAAATTTCAGTATCAACTACAAGGACAGCCAAAATCTAGATTACAAACAAGAGGATGGAAAGAACACGATCCATAGCAATTATAATGGGTGGATTCAAAGGCTTGAGCAAGGAATCATGGCACAGTCAAGCGCCCTATAATATCATTTGACATAACTTAAACCTAAATCCGTAACCCCATGACGGAACAGAGCGCAGGCTATTGAATCAACAGTGAATTCAATATGTACTCTCTGCGTCTGTAACTGCTCAAAAAGTCCGTGCCATAGGGGTGCAGTAACATCTTTTCAGGAGACGCGACGAATACCTCCCTGTACGCTCACAGCAGCATCCCTGCTGCTGTACGTCCTGAAAAGGTGTCACTGCACCCACCTGAAAGTTATCCATCTGCACTGGGTTACTGAGAGGTTACCTGCGTCTACTCTGTAGTAGTCATGCATTCAGGTTGAACTACGGCCTGTAAATTGGGCTCTTCGTAGAATAGTGTGAAATTACTGGATAAATAGCTGTTTAAGTACAGCAGGATGAGGGGTGTCAAGGAGGAACGCAGGCGCTTGCGCCGAGTAGTCCTTGACACCCCTCATCCTGCACTTACCCTATTAGGCAGGGGCGCATATGGCGCCCCTGCCTCCCGGCGAGGGCGGGGTAAGCCCTGTGGCGCAGGGGCAGAGCCCCTGTTGAGCAATCTAAATTTACCACTCAAGAGGCCTGTTATAGGCTGGG
>JBEVXT010000328.1:0-406 GCA_040505955.1 Sedimenticola sp.
CAGGCCATGTCGCTGTTGTAGGTCTCGGTCAGGGTCACCGTGTCGGTGTCGTCCAGATCACTGATGGTAAGGGTGCCGGTGGCGTTCGCTTCAGTGGTGCCTGTGCCAATACCGTCCAACTCGGTCAGATCACCGGTGGCGGTGATGGCCTCGATTACCGGCTGGTCGTTGGTGCCAGTAACCAACAGAGTAACCGTTTTAACTTCACTAACAGCGTTTGCCGGGGTCGTCGGGTAATCGGGTGTACCCGGCACCGCACCCAGTTGTGCGTCCGCTGTATCGGTTGATACGTAGTTGAAGGTGATTTCTGCAGTTTCACCTGCGGCCAGTGCATTGAAGTTACCGACCAATGTATAGTCGTATACCTGCACACCACTGACATCGCTCAGCGTATTGAAAGTGATAC
>JBEVXT010000328.1:416-2070 GCA_040505955.1 Sedimenticola sp.
CGATATTGGGGATAGTGACATCAGTGGATGTATAGGCCACATCACTACCGCTTACCGTCACTATGTCTGAACCGGCGGGCACATTGGCCGCTTCGATATCGACCAGACTCAGAGCATGGGAGTCATTGAGATCAGCATCACCGCCGTTGATGGTATCGGTATACGTAGTGAGTACGTCAGCATCAGCCGGGACAGTGGGATCTACCGACTCTGGGGTGGCATCACCAATATCCTCTACCACCGGTTTGTCATTGATGCTTTTGACGTTCACGGTGTAGCTGACTGCATCTGCTTCTGCCAGGTCATTGTCCTGGGTAAGGTCAGCATCATAATCAAAATCCATCGAGGATGCGTCGACGGTAACACCGAACTGGCCATGCCAGTGATGCGGTGGATCGATCACGATTGCTCCATCAATAACGACTGCGTCAAAACCAAACGTGCTGCCGGATACAGGCTCAAAGACCAAGCGCCCACTCTCCACACCTGTGAAAACAGCTGTAAAGGGAGTGCCTGCACCTGTGGTATCAATGGTCCCGTCAGAATAGTTGAAACCCTGGAAGGTGACGGTAGTTCCAGCACTGATGGTACCAATCGCGTCAATAAGAACACTACCTGAGCCACTGATAACACTACCGGCAGGGAGGCCTGTCAGCTCGATGGTAATTTTTGACACATCCTCAGAGCCATCGATATCCTGAGTGGTAACAGTACCTGTCAGAGGAATAGAAAGTGCGTTGGTTGCAGGGTTCTGTCCATCAGGTTGGCCATCATTTCCATCTTCATCATATTCATCAGATGCAGGAACATCTATGACGGCTTTTTCAGCGACGGCATCGACGATAACGAGGGTCTCAGCGAGTACAGTAAGGTTACCGGAGGGACCACCAAATACCGCTTCGGCAGTTAGCAGGAAGTCAACACCACTATCTTCCGGGGCGATCATATAGACGGCATCAAGCAGGGCTTCCTGCTCAGCCACACTCAGCGCAAGAAGTTCGATGGTATAGGAGTTGCCGATGATATCACCGCTAACATCGATACCACGGACATAGAGAGTTGCACCATCAGGAATGTCATTGAAAGTAAGTGAGTCGCGATAGGTCGCCTCGTTGCTGGGCTCCATGGCGATATTCACTTTCATCAGGTTTGCAGGCAGGAGCGTGGTGTCACCCAGGTGCTGGTTGGGCAGTGCATTCTCGTAGCCGCTGATTTCGATACCGGTGCTGACTTCGATATCCAGTGTACCCTGGGTAAACTGAGCAAAGAGCCCGCCCCCCGTGGGAATGCCTCCCAACCCACCCGGATCCCCAAGACCTCCATTTGGATGACTCAGGGCATCACCCAAACCACCTGGTTGGTCACCACCCAACCCTGCTTGCAGACCACCACCCAGCTCTTCTGGAAAGTAGGTAGAGAAACCTGCATTGCCGATGGCATTGGGTCCGGCCTGACCGCCTGCAGCGGTATCACCCACCAGGTCGAGATCCACTTCAGCGAGGGCGGCCATCACCTCGGCACCATCAATAACGACACCATCATTCAGGGTCAAGGGGGGGGGAAGTGCTCCATCGGTAGCCTTCACCAGCACCAGGTAGTCGGTCAGTATGAACTTCTGCCCACCCGGCAGTTCGCCCACCAGATCATTGGGAGT
>JBEVXT010000328.1:2080-4583 GCA_040505955.1 Sedimenticola sp.
CCTCACCGCTGAACCCTGGACGAAGGTCACACCCTCAAACTGCAGACGGGTGTAATCCAGGGTGTAGTTGGCAGCATCTCCTGTTACATTGGGGTTGGTGGTGTTATCAGCCATTACAGAGTTCCCTTTTGATTCTAATAGTGTGGTTTGCCTCAGCCCCTGTCTTGTCGGTTTCACCGAGGCGGTACATTTATTCAATTCGGAAATTTATTCTCAGACAAAAAATCATCTGTTTCCCGCGTAGCATCTTTATACCTGGAAATGTGAGCTGGAACATCCCTCATTTGGGTAATGGATCACGTTTTTTGTGTGGAATTGATGTTTTGGTTATTTTAATTCCTGACAGATGAGTTTAACCAGGGATGAGAGCTCTCACCCACCCCGCCTTCGACAAGCTCAGGCGACGTGGTAGTGACCAGCGGATCACAGACGGCCTGCAACCCCCATGGAGAGACAAGAAGTACCAATGGAGATATTTCACCACGGCACCTTTGCCAATGTCGGGCTCCTGCCATGAACTGGTCATGGATGTGCATAGCCCGGTGCTGGTCTATTGCGGTCTGGTTCAGTGGAAGAGAAATTCGGACGCCCTGCTCGAAAACCGCCTGCAGCCGACAGAACATATCCTTGGCTTCGCCTACATCGAGTACCGCATCAGCCGGGGCAAGGAACAAAAAAGTGATTTTCTCCTGCGACCTTGGGGCACCCCATACGTCCCTGATGACTGCACCCATAGCACCCCGATCCACCGATCACCTGGTACTCGAAAGCACCTATGGCGACCGGCACCATGAGGAGCACAGGAACGAAGAAAGCAGCTGCGAAAACTGATGGAGCGCTGCTGGAAGACAAGCGCACCGATGCGCTGTTTGTCGGTTAGCAGGCCAAGGTCACCCTGGGAGTCGTGGGCAAACAGAAGAAGCGGGAGACTGGCTGCGCCTTCCCGCTTCTTTTGCTACTGGCCGTCACCACCCGAGGTGGACGGGATCAGATGTTATTTTTTAGCCTTTCTTCTCAGCCCGACAAGACCCAACAGGGCTGAACCAAATAGCCAAGCAGCGGCTGGGACAGGGACGGCAGCGACGTCGGTGGTGATCACAAGTTCCCAGCCGTTGAGGCCAAGAGGGTCTCCGGCCGCCGCATCACTAAAGGAGAGCTTCCAGGTCCCGGAAACACTCTCGTCATTCAGGGAAGACAAATCCCCAACCGGCCTGTAGGTACCACTCACCAGAGTAAAACCGCCCAAAAGATTTGCTGAGTCGCTGTCAAGTGTCATCGTGACCCTGGCACCTGCATCTCTAGAAGCATAGGTACTAGTGGTTATCAAGTTGACCTCAGTGCCTGAGGGGGACTCCAGTAGAAAGCCGATCTCATGGATATAGGCGTTATTCACCTTATCCACGCAGTTCCCACCACTTACACTGCCAGCACACTTTACGAAGTCGAGTATGATATTGACATCGGTAATATCACCGCTGATTATGCCAACATCGAGAGTGGTAGATTCTGCAGAGTCATCGACGATCAGGGGGGAGGCAAATGTGTCGCTGAAGGTGTGAACTGCGGCCTGCGCTCCCATTGACAGCCCCATAAGTGCCGCAGCTAGCGTTACTTTTTTGATATCCATTAAGTTATCTCCAAAACATTAACTTTATGTTGTGCCCGTTCCTCACAAGGAAGCTGCCGCACTAGAAACGATCCACCATTTATGGACGGACATTACCACAGAGTCAGGCGCCAAGGCAACAATTAACGACAGACTGGCTTTCCATCTCCTTCGCCCCTATGTCACTGAAACTGGGCTATGGTGGTTTTATGCTATTCTCGGACAGGCTCCTAGGGGACTTTATACCTAAAAACATGAACTGAAACATCCCCCATTTGAGTAATTGATCTCAATTTTTTCGTAAAAACCCGACAAATCAGTTACTTTAACTCCTAATTTTTAACAAAAACCTATCAAGCTAGTAATCCATGACCAGACCACGGATAGATTCAGGAACAGAAATGAAGATCCTTCATCACGGTGCAGTAGCAGGAGTGACCGGTTCCTGCCACGAGCTCATAATCGACAGCAGCAGCTCAGTGCTGGTGGACTGTGGGCTATTTCAGGGAGCAGAAGATAGCCGCAGTGATGAGACTGAGATCGACTTTCCTCTGAAACGGGTAAGCGCCCTACTGGTAACTCACTGCCACCTCGACCATGTCGGTCGGATACCTCACCTGATTGCAGAGGGATTCAAAGGCCCGATCTACTGCTCCGAGGCGACGGCGATTCTGTTGCCACTGGTGCTGGATGATGCCCTGCGTATGCAGCCCTGAAGCATGATCACAGCATGCCCATCACAGCAAGGCCTGCTGACTGATGACTAAAATCACTTTCGCAAAGTAGCGCTAAACACCGGCCCACTGCTTTGGCAGAATAAGGGGACGCAATAGGTCTGAGGTCAGGTTTGGAGTATTCCCGATGGATAATGAAGCCCCCGTAGACTGGGTGCAATGT
>JBEVXT010000329.1:0-6123 GCA_040505955.1 Sedimenticola sp.
TATCATCTAGTATACGTTTAATATGCATTAGCCATTTGTTATTTAGATTTGAATTTAATATATTGTCATAGAATATTTTAGATATTTTATCCGGTTTTCCGTGTAGTAATTTACCCCAGTATTTGACCATTCTACATTTGATTGTTATCTCCAGTGGATACCTACCGAGTTCACCATATAGCATATAAAGTGGAGTACTACGTTTACTTTTGGTAATCTTTCTTAGGTAATCAGTGTGAACACGTTCTATAAGCTCTAGGTTTTCGAAACCCCACACTTCACAGTTGTATGTTAGAATAGGTAATATTGTTTGGTCAAATAGTTTGAGCTGGATATCTACTGGTAAATCGAGGTTGAAGATACGAGTATAAAGTAAATACATTGCCTTTTTTGCCTGGCTAGCTATCTGCTTCCTCGCATTAAGAAAAGAGCCTGAGGCTGAGAAGAGGATACCAAGATATTTGTATTCCTTAACAGTTTCAACATGTACACCGTTTAAAGTGAAATTGAAGTTAGCTATTTTAGTTGTCCCGAAAACGATCACCTTTGTTTTACTCATGTTAATATTTAATTTCCATGTTTTACAATATGTATCAAAGTCATTTAATAAATTTTGGAACGAATGCGGGTCATCACTAACTATTACCGTGTCATCGGCATATAGCAAAATAAGTAGTTTTAGGTATACGTCTATGTTAGTGTTTGGTTTCTCAATCGCTATTCCGTCATTATTTAACATTAGATGAGATTGTAAATCATTTAGATATATTGCAAACAGTATAGGGGAGAGATTTTCTCCCTGTCTTACTCCACAATAGCTTTTGAAGAATGGTGAAATAGTATTATTGGCGGAGACACAAGATTTTATATCCTGATACATGTTAAATATAATTCTGAATAATTTACCATTTATACCTGTCGTGATCAATTTATTCCAGAGGCCGTTCCTCCAGATCTTATCAAATGCCGTTGAGAAATCTATGAAAGCACAATACATCTTTTTCTTATTGGTTCTTAATTTATCTAGCAAGAATTTGAGAGTAAGTATATGGTCGGTTGTTGAGTAACCTGAGCGAAAACCTGCCTGATTTTCGTTTAATATGTTATTATTGTTAAGGAATGTATTTATACGTTGGTTTAGCACGGCAGTAAAAAGTTTTCCAAGACAACTGAGTATCGTTATGGGGCGGTAATTTTTAGGGTCACGTGCAGATCCTTTCTTTTTGTAGATAGGTTTAATAGTTCCAATCATCCAGTTGTCGGGTAAAATGCCGTAATCAAAAATTTTATTAAAGTATTCGCAATAAATTGGTAGCATTTGTCGTTTCGTGCTTTTGATATATTCATAGCATATGTAATCTTGCGGTGATGCGGCTTTCGAATTACTGCACTTGTCTATCATTTTACTGATTTCTTGGGTTGTTATTTTATTATTGAGGATATCGTTTTCAGAGTTGTCTAAATTTATATTATGACTATCGAAGCTATTATCAGGTGCAGAGTCTGCATTGATATTTTTAAAATGTGTGTAAAAATCCAGAATATCCGGCATATTTTCACCACATTTCTGCTGGCCATTATTATGCAAGTTTTTTATTATTTTCCAAAAATCCTTAGGTTTATTACTATGCATGTCTCGTAATTTCTGTTCATTTATTGTTTTATGCTTCATTATAAAGGTGTTCATTGTCTGCTTGTAGTGTTTACTAGCCCGATTTAATTCTAATTTGTACTGGTTATTTTTATGCTTAGTATATAATTTTCGGGCTGCATGATACTTTCGCCTTGCTTTATTAGTTTGATGCCCAAACCAATTTTTATCATTATTTTTATTGCTACGGTTGAAAGTGGTGTTTGGGAATGTTTTATGTGCGGCTTCATTAAACATTTCGGATATGCTATATGCTATTGAGTTAATTTCATGTTTCGATATGTTTACCGGTAGTTCATCTATTAATTGTTTTATATTATGTACTTTACATGTATCTAGATTATGTATATATTGCTCTTTAAGGTCATTTCGCCACTTAGGCGGTCGTTTCAAGCTTTCCGTATTCTGAATATGTTCTACAGGTTTGGTGAAAGTGTTAGTAGTTAACCACCGGACATCTACTGATAGTAATGAATGACCATCAGAGAATAAAGGATCTAAGTCAGTTATTTCGAAATCGGTTATAAATTTGAAGCAATTGCTAGTTGCAATTGCATAGTCAATTACTGATATGTTTCGGAATGTAAATTCCCCAACATTCCGATCTTTACCCACGCGACCATTTACAATATATATGTTATTTGATTTGCATATATCGAGGAATTTAACGCCTATCGAATTGATGGTGCAGTCTTTCGAGGCTCTGGTTAAAGGAATATTTTCATTTAGTAAATTACTGGACGAGTTAAAATCATCCGTGAAGCTACCATCAAGGTCAAAAAGTCTAGCTTGGAAATCGTCAAAATCAATATAATCTGGGGAGGTTGCGGTGTGCCCATTTACATCCCCTAAAATCATGACATACTTAAATTGGTTACATTTAGCTTGTATGTCGTTTTCAAGACTATAAAATTCATCCTCCTGGTAAAATCGCGACTGTAGTGGTGGTATATAAATGGCTCCAATAACTAGATCTTTCTCAGAAATACATTCGCTGGCCAGTTTAAGTTTCAACCAAAAAACGTACTCTGAGCTGGATTCTAATAATTCGATATTGCTCGAAATGGTGTTTCTGACGAAAAAACCGATGCCCCCAGATTTACGCTTATATTTCGCTTTTCTTGGTTTAGAATGAAATGTATAGTTAGGCACATTAATAACGTCGTATTCGTCTAACTTTGTTTCTTCGATACATAAAATATCAAATGTTTCGATCAGTTCAACGAAATCTGGATATTTACATCTATTTTTAAGTCCGCATACATTAATACTACCAATTTTAAAGTTCTTCGCGTCCGGGGCCGATGCATGTGCGTCCGAAGCTAATGCGTACGGATCCAGTAAGCTGTTTGCAGTAATGTGGTCAGCATGTTCATTGCAATTCTCAATAGTAGTTTTAGGTAAACACGTTTGGTTACTAGAAATACGTATATGCCCACATGATGTTACACTAGAACTAGATGGTTGGTTCATGCACTTCGGACATAGGGATGTTTCATAGCGTTTTGCATGCGCTTTATGCGTAATACATGTGTTAAACAAGGGGTCAGTATGACAGTTATCTGGAATGTAGTTACACTGCTCATACATATTAAGATCGATACACGAGCTAGTACATACTGGTAGGCCCGTTTGGTTACTATATGTATGCCCACATGATGTTAAGGTAGAGCCACTTGGCTGTTGTATGCATTTTTTACATAGAAACGTTTCATAAGTGTTTGCAGACGTTGTGTGTGTACCACCACGTGCATTAGGTACATGGCTAGTGCGACTGGTATCAAGAATATAATTACGCTGTTTATAAACAGGACTATCAGCACATTTGACAGCACCTCCTGTATTTGAAAACTTGCCATGTGTCAATGTCAAATTTTCAGAGACAGGCAGGGACGGTTCAACAGTTTCACATGTACGTGTACTTATATCGATATTGGTATTAAACAAGGGGTCAGTATGACAGTTATCGGGAAAGTTGTTACACTGTTCATACACATTAAGATCGATACACGAGCTAGTACATACTGGTAGGCCCGTTTGGTTACTATATGTATGCCCACATGATGTTAAGTTAGAGCCACTTGGCTGTTGTATGCATTTTTTACATAAAAACGTTTCATAAGTGTTTGCAGGCGTTGTGTTTGTACCACCACATGCATTAGGTACATGGCTAGTGCGACTGGTATCAAGAATATAATTACACTGTTTTAGTTTATAAACAGGACTATAAGTACATTTGACAGCACCTTCTGTATTTGAAAACTTGCCATGTGTCAATGTCAAATTTTCAGAGACAGACAGGGATGGTTCAACAGTTGCACATGTACGTGTATCGATAATCGTGTGATTACATCTCACGTTATTAGGACAGCCGGGTAAGAAAACACATGGCACATGGCTAGTACGACTGGTATCACGAATATAATTACGCTGTTTATAAACAGGACTATCAGCACATTTGACAGCACCTTCTGTATTTGAAAACTTGCCATGTGTCAATGTCAAATTTTCAGAGACAGACAGGGACGGTTCAACAGTTTCACTTGAACGTGTACTTATATCGATAGTCGTGTGATTACATCTCACGTTATTAGAACATCCGGGTAAAAAAACACAAAGCTCACAAAATACAGTATTAACGTGGGTATTGACTTGACACTGTTTATCTAGAGTAAAAGCTGCACGGCTATCATAGGACAATTCATAATTGCTGCTTTGATCATAATACACTGGATTGGCTGAGTGGTTACATATTACTGGGTCTGGGCATGATGGTAACGGGATGCAATGTTCGCAATAAATAGTATTAACTGGGTTCTTAGCAATAGGGAACACAGGGAGTAGATTATGGATGGGATCGTCTCGTCGGTCGAAGTTAATGTTAATGTCACAACGTACTGCCCCCGCGATAGGCTACGCCATGGGGTCGCGCTGTGTGTAGTCAATGGGGGAGGTGGGCGGCTCCAAGACAACAGCTGAGTACTGGCGGTCCATTGTTACTGGGCTAGGATGGCTACCCGTTCGTTTGCTAGGTAACGGGCCCTTGCCTCGCGGTGACTTTGGGGAGCTGCTGGCACTTCGATGATTGGGGTTGTGAGCGCTAACACTTGGCTCACGAGTGGATGTGTCGCGCTGTGTCGTAGTGGCGTTCTTCGCACTTGGTCGAGGTGGATGAGATGGGGGAGGCACGTTGCTGGCAGTTTGGTGGTCAGGCATGGAGACGTTGTTGACGTCCTCCGTTCCGTGGATAACGATCGGTGACGTCACAATTGGGGGGTTGTCCTCACCGGGTGGCCGAGTGGGAGTCGATTGCCTGGCTGAGGTTGCGGATTGGTGGAATTCGCGAGATTTGCGTTCTTCGTAGATTTTCCACACGCTTTCTGCGTTGCGCTTTGCCGCATCACCAACACGTTTACTAGCGTCCGTATGTCGCGATCCGTTCAGCACATCGTGCCAGCCAGGGAACATGTTCTCAACCGTAGTTCCATTCACTTTAAGGGCCGCGGGGTAAATTATCTGGACCTCCTTAGGGCCGTATTTTGCGCGTTCTGCTTTAAAACGGGGCCACAGCACTTTGCGTGCATCGCTTATCTCCCTTGGATAATCCCGTGTGAGACTAACGCTAGTATTCTTCAGTTTGTAAGCAAATCGGAATACGTTGTTAACTTGGAGGCGGTGGCGTAATATGACCAGCATAAGTCTATGTCTCGGGCGCTGCGAGGGGTATTGTGGTTTGAAGACACGCCCAAGCCGATGTGCCGCGACGATGTTGAAGGTCGTTGTATCTACCCCCATGGTGTTGGTGAAAATATCAAGCACAGTATCTACACAGTTCTCGGTAACGGATTCAGATACACCACTAATAATAAGGTTAGTTTCTCGTGCTCGGGACTCCATGTCGATAGATTTGTACTCTAATAGTTTGAGTCGCTCGTTTGTGACCTCGTGCGAGGCGCAGCTAATGTACATGTCCGACTCTATACGATCAATACGGCATTTTATTAGGCCAATGTTAGATATACCTTCCATAAGTACGTTTAGCTTCTCATCCACTGGCAATTTTTTTAATTCATCCATGTTGGCATGTGATTCAAAGTCAACTTCAGACCTAGCGGGAGGGGTACGAATGGGGTAAGTGGGTGGGGTATGAATGTCGTGACACGAGGCGCCGCCGGTAGAGTGACGAGCTCTTTTTCCGCGTTGAACCTCCCAGCCTTCAGTCAGGGGCTCAAAACGATTTGCATAACGACTGGATGCCATTTGCGAAAAAGTTTGTATACTTTTGGGTAACGTCAACACTTACTGGCTCCGATAAATGTGTGAAAATTGTCCTCCAATTGTCAACAAGTGAAAAACACGTCCGCCATTACCGCTACCCACAATGGAAAGAAAGTAATTCATCCGATTATGTCAGCAATTTCGACATACATAAACTACAGGAAATAAACAGCATGTTGGACACATTAGTAGGG
>JBEVXT010000330.1:0-8415 GCA_040505955.1 Sedimenticola sp.
ACTCAATTCTCACCGGTCTTGACATAGTTCTTCCATGATATTTGAAACCAATAAACTTAAATGCTAAATGCTAGACCTGACCCCGTTGTTCTTTACTTTTGCCTCTTTAAGGCCAGCTTCTACAACTTAAAGGGTTGCCACCTCCATCAAAACCCCAACCTTTTATGATATAAGTTTCAGGATCTACCACTGTGTACGTTAGGCACTTACCTACCCACTCCTTTGTATGATAGTGTGGTAAAATTTCCTGTTCACTAAAATGGTAAATTAAATTACCGTTATTATCTTTTTCAATATGCGTAAGTCCTTGCCCAGAAATCGCAATCTTTCCCCTTACTAATTTGCCAGAATTTTCGAATTTAAATGGTTTTTTAAAGGGCATTTTTTCACCAATTTGGTCATTATTATAGTTAATATAGTCTTCATGACCGACTTTATAACATCCACTGAGTCCGGTAATAAAAACAATGCCAATAGTCGAAAAAACATGGTACTTCACTGCCTGCCCCTTTCTCTATTTCGCTCCATTAAATACAGATATGTGTAAGGTTGCATCCAAGCTGTCACCGTAAGGACATAAGAGGGTGGCATAGTAATAATTAATGATACTTGATCAACCGGCATATAAGGAAGCTCATGCAATCCATCATGAAACTCTCCAAAAGCATCCATAAATGGCCCTCTCCCAACTGCTTTCATAAAGGCTGATTGGTCTGAGGATAAAGGTGCTTTCACACCATTTGCAATTTTCTTTAACATATCAGGTTTTAACTGCTTACCAACATCATTGATCCCCTTTTTCAAGATATGTGGTTCACCAGTTTGATTATAATCACTACTGATCTTTCCATATAAATGCCTAGCACTGGCAGTAAGAAACGCCATTTTAAATCCATCCTTAAAACGTCCACCTGAGATCTCTGAAGTTACCCCCCCTCCAACTGAATGAGACATTACACGCCCAGCACTCCACGTATCACCATAGTAACCAGAGATGCCACCACCTATTGCACCACCGACAGCACCTACTACAGCCCCTTTAAAACTCCCTGTCGTAATAGCTCCCGCCACAAACCCACTAGCAGCCCCAGCCATCATCCCAACCTGCGCTGCCGTAAATAACGGCACTCCACATGTCCCGGCAATTGTCATACTACCAAGCCATGCTGCCGCAGCGCCATATGTTAAGACTGTGACAACCACTGCAATAATTACTCTCTTATACTTTTTAACTGTCCTAGCAACTTCTTTAACAAAATGCTTCACCCCGCTAACTAGTCTTTTAATGAAACTAAACAACCCAAACCCAGACGGATCCACATACTTCAACGGATTATTCTGCACATAAGAGTACCGATTAAACCCCTGACTCGAATACGGAAACTGCATCGTCGGATCCGCACTCAAAAACCGCCCCAAAGTAGGATCATAAACCCGCCCATTCATATGAATAAGATCCATCTCATCCACATGCTCATGGCCGGTAAAGCCGCGATTGGTCAGTGCCGGGATAGTGGGCAGGCCGGTACCCACCCGCCAGTCTCCGCCGCGCCGTGCGCCAAACGGTTCATAACTCATGCGCTCAACGATATTGCCCTGACCATCGGTGATGGTGTCGATGGAGCCTAATGCGTCGCGATGCAGGTAGCGGGTTTTATCCGGTTGGGCGACACCGTTGTCGGTGGTTTTTGCGTGGATTGCCACCAGCTGTCCAGCGGCATAGATAAAGTGTTTATGCTCAACCTTGCTGCCACTTTCGATGCGCTCGTAGGCGTTGCCTACATAGTGCGTTGTGCTAGTGCCGGTGATCTTGAGGTAGCGCTTGCGATCCGGCCCATATTTGAACAGAACATGGGTGTTACCTTTATTGAACGACGTTGGTTTGTTGAAGCTGCTCCAGGTGATGGAACGGCCTCCACCCTGAACCATATTGCCGTTGGCATCGTACTGATAGCCGGTGTGGTTAACTCCGGCACTTACCAGTGCATGAGGTCCGGCATTGCCTGTGGTACGGTTCTGATCACCATAGAGGTAGTCGCCGATATCCGATTTGTTGAGGATGTTGCCCTGGGCGTCGTAGCTGTAGTCAACCGTGCTGTCGTAGGCGATCTCGCCGATCTGTCCGCTGACGTAGCTTTGGGTCAGTCGGTCCAATCGGTCATACTCAAAATCTTCGCTTAACCCCTGGATATGGTCGATACGACTGGTGACGCTGTTGAGGCTGTCGTATTGGTACTCCAGGTGGCGTGTGGCGGGTGCCGAGCCGAAGCCGCTGAGGATGTTCTGCAGCTGACCGGTGGCCTGGTCGTAGTGCTTTTGGGTTTCGAGGCCGTTGCCGACGATGCTGGCGGTGAGCCGTCCGGCGGCATCCCGTCCGGTGGCCCGCCAGAAGGTGATCTCGCCCGTGCCGCCCTGGAGTAGGCTCTCCATGGTGCTGTAGGCGACGCTGTTCTGGCTCAGGCGGCTGGCGGTGCGGGCGTAGTCGTTTCTCCAGGTCTCTACCTGCCGCTGCCGTGTCTGTTGTACTTCGACTTGCTGGGTGTAGTGCTCGGCCAGGGCGATGCCGTCGGCTTCGAGGTAATCTGGTGCGTTGTAGGCTTCCAACTCCTCCTGGGTGAGGACTGTTGCCGGGGTGAGGGGTTCGGGGGCTACCTGGATAAAGATAGTGATGCCATCCACGTCGATGGGTGCCCATACCAGATCGGGGTGGTTGGCCACGGCATTATTGAACTTATCCCGCGCTTGCTGCTGGGCGCGGGCGTCCGCCGCCAGTTGCCGCAGCAGTGTTGCGGTGCCCGCTTCCCATTCGGCAATCGATTGGAGGTGATTCGCCTCTTTGCTGGTGATGGCGCTGTGGCCGTTGAAGCCGGGTTTCCCTTTGACGAAGATGGTGATGTCTCCCACCTGGATGGGGATCCATACCAGAGGGGCGGTGAGGTTGGCCTGGTAGGCGTTTTCGATCTTCTGGATCGCCTCCCGGGCATAGTTGTCATAGCGCGCTTTGGCGCTGATAAACCAGCTCTGTTGCCAGTCGGTCGGCATCATACTGAGGATGGCGTCGGCCAGCTGCTGGTACTCCGCGGCTTTCTGCTCCAGTTGAGCGGCCAGGGCGTTGAGGTCGGCGGCGCTCTGCTGCAGGCTCGCGATGGTCTGTTTGCGGTTCTCTTCCAGAAACGCTTTGTTGGGGGCCTCTTCACGGAGCTGTTCGGCGGTCTGGTAGTAGTGTGTGGCGCGGGCGCGATAGACGGCGGCCTGGGCACCCAGCAGGTCGGCCTGGGCCTGGGCTTGCTGCAGCTCCTGCTCCAGTTGGGGTTGGATCTCGTCCCATTTCTGGCTCAGGTGGAGAGCGTCATAGTCGCCGATCTGGGCCTCGGGGGTGCGGATCGCCTTGAGATAGCCCTGTTCGTTGTAGTCATTCTCCACCACGAAGCCTTTGGGGCGGGTCACTTTGCTGACACGGCTGAAGCTGTCGTATTCGGTGGTGATGGTGCTTGTTAGCCAGTAGGCGGTGGTGGTGTCGGCGGTGGCGCGGCCCAGGCTGTCGTAGCTGAGGGTTTTGAGGTAGTTTTGCGGGGCGGTGACCTGGGCCAGTTTACCGATGCCGTTGGCGGCGCTGTCGTAGGTCCAGGTGCTGGTGCCTTCGGGTTCGACCCGTTCGATCATGCGGCCCAGCAGGTCGTAGACTTGGGTAACCGTCTGGTTCTTGGCGTCGGTTTGGCTGATCAGGTTGCCGAGAACGTTGTACTGGTAGCTCCACTGCCCCATGTCGGGGTCGTCCATGGCGACCTTGTGGCGGCCCAGGGTGTCGTAGGTGAGGGTGGTGATAACGCCGTTGGCATCGGTCACCAGCAGGTTGCCGATGGCGTCGTACTGGTAGGTGACCCAGCCGCCCTCCTCTTCATCGACACGCACCACTTTGCCCTGGGCGTTCTTGCGGGTGGTTTTGATATGGCCTTTGGCGTTGGTGACGGTGGTGGTGAAGCCGCTGTAGCTGAAGCTGTTTTGGATGGTGCCGCCGTTGGGCCCCTGTTGGGTCACTCTGGTGGGACGGCCGATGAGGTCGTACTCGCTCTCGCTCCAGTGAGAGGCTTCTCCCTTGAAGTAGGGCAGTGAGCTACGGCTCACCTGCCCACGGGCGTTGTACTCGCTGTCCTGGTAGACCGGGGTGCCGTCGAAGCCGATGGTGACTTTACGGGTCACCTGTCCCAGTTTGTTGGAGTAGGTGGTGGTTGGGGTGCTTCCTGCGCTCTCGGTGGTGGTGTAGAGGACGGTGCCCAGGGGAGCGTCTTCCGGGCAGTCGGTGATGCCGCACATGCCGCGGTAGATGGTGCTCCAGGTGCCGTCGGCACGATTTTCACGGATCTTGCGGCCGAAGCTGTCGTACTCCCAGGTGGTGGTGAGACCGTTGGGGCCGGTGAGACTGGTCATTACACCCAGTAGGAGATCGTAGCTACGGGTCTCACTTTGTTTGAGAGCGTTGGTGACAATATGAGGAAAACGACCGTCACCACTGTACTGGGTGGTGACGGTATGAACATCAGGGTCATCAGGGTCATCAATAGTAACAGCCGGAGCGGCGTCCGGGCTGGTTGTGGTGACCTGAATCTTGTTACCGTAGCTGTCGTATTCGGTATCGGTTTGCAGATTATGCTCAAGGTTACCGGGCTCGATGATCTCACGGTTCAGCAGGCCGTCGGCGTTGTACTCAAAGGCGGAGGTGCGGGTGATACTGCCCTGGGCGTTGGTATGGGTGACGGTGGCACGGGTGAGTCTCCCGAGGTGCCAGAGATCGGTGTTATTGGTGTAGTCGCTGAGAGTATCTTTGGTCTCGCTACCCAAGTTATCCACAGTAGTGACGGTGATCTGGGTGGGGTTGCCGTGGGTGGGATTGCCGTAGGTGTCGTAGATATCGTAGCTGTTGTCGGTAGTGGTTGTAACCAGCAGGGTGCCGTCGAGGTCGTAGCTTTTCTCTACACTTTGGGGACTGTAGGCGAAATAGACCTTGTCGTTGTGTGTGGTGGTAGCGTTATAGTCGGCAGTGGTCTCACCCAGCAGGGTGTTGTCTGCCAGACGCTGTTCAGTACGGGCAACCTGCCCGGTGAAGGGGTAGTCCTGGCGGAACTCGGTGGTGGTGACGATACCGGTCTGCCCGTCGGTGGCGGTCATTGAGGCAAAGCCGAGGCTGCCGCGGCCCTCGAGATCTACTTTCAGCCCGGCGTATTGGTAGTGGGTGCTGTTTTTTCCTCCCAGGCCGTCAGGAGTGGTGACTTTGCTGACGACGTGGAGGGGGGCTTGCAGGTCCAGTTCAGGTTTTTGAGCGCTGCTCCCTTTGGTGTAGACGCTGGGGTCTGTGAGGGGCTTGTACTCAATGGTGGTGGTGTTGCCGAGGCCGTCGAAGATGGCGACGACCCGGTCTGCCGAATAGCGTGATCGGGTGGTTTTGACGATGGCCTCACTGCGGTTGATCAGTAGCAGATCCACTTTGCCATCACCGTGGATATCGCCAAATCGGCGGTCGTAGCTGGCGTTGTGGTAGCTGCCGCTCAGTTCGACGGTGGTTGCCGTCTGGGCAAAGGCGCCATTACCCAGGCCTGGAAAAATGTAGAGGCTGCCGGTGGCGATCGAGGTCATCATCAGATCGGATGTCATCACCAGATCGGTGATGCCGTCACCGTCCATATCGAGGAATTCGCTGGAGTAGGCGTTGGCTGTCCAGCCGTTGCCGTCTGGATCGGTGGTGATGGGGCTGGTGGCAAAGGTGCCATCGCCGTGGCCGAGAAACACGTTGGCGGTAAACTCGGCAGTGGATGTCAGGATAAGATCGGTGATGCCGTCGCCGTTGGCGTCGCGGAAACGGCGGTTGTAGGCGGTGCTGCTCCAGCTTCCAGGAATCACGGATGCAATGGGGATGGTGACAAAGGTACCATCGCTCTTGCCTGCAAAAACATTGAGGCTGGCTTGATTGACGCCGCTCATTACCAGATCCGCAAGACCATCTCCGGTGGCATCGAAAAGATGGCGTTTGTAGGCGGCTTCTGACCAGCCGTTTCCATCAACATCTGTTACTTTTGGGGTGACGGAAAAAGTACCATCACCTGATCCTAAATGGACATAGGCCAAGCCTTCTGATTTTTGCAGTAGGATAAAATCAACATGGCCATCCCCATCGGTATCACTGAACTGGCGCTCATAAGATGAGTCACTCCGAGCAGATCCGGTGATCTCTGTGGAGCTATAGGTTGTACTGAATGAACCATCACCTTGACCGGAAAAAACATATACGGCGCTATCCGATTTGAGGCTCATCACCAGGTCGGTTAAACCATCACTGTTCACATCGAGAAGATAACGTGTGTAGGCATTGGAGGTCCAACCGCTACCCGTAGGATTGGAGTGTGTCGCGACACCTTCCAGTGTGCCGTCGCTCCTACCGGGAAAGACAAAAACCTCTGTCTCACTTTTTTTCAATAGAACAAGATCACTCCGTCCATCACCATTCACATCCTGAAGATGGCGTTCATAGGCCGCTTCAGACCAGCCGCTGCCGTTGACATCGGTGGTAACAAGGTCGGTGTCGTGTCCCCACTGTGGCGGCTCAAAGTCGAACTGGGTGGCCGGTAGGCAGTTGTTATTACCGTCACATTCACTCAGGCTGGTGAGCTGGCTGCGCCCGGTTGCTTCACTCTGGGTGTAGTCGAGGTTGTAGCGTTTTACCGGCTGACTGTCGACAAGACTCTCGATGGCCGTCAGACGTTGGGTGCTGTTTACGGCCCCACCCAGAGAGAAGCCGGTCATACTGTCGGGGCGTGTCTCGTAGTGGAATTTGATGGTGGCGTCGCTGTAGCTGATTTCATTGGCGTAGTGTTCGCCGGTACTTGTGTTTTCGTGGTAGCTGTAGCTGATCAGGTTGCCGACCGCATCGGCAATCTGGTTGACCGCCCAGAGACGGGCGCTCTGTTGGCCCTGCACTTCAACCCTGGAGTCTCCGCTGTTACCAAAATGGAGGGTCTGGCCGGATTTGGTCTCAACCGTCCAGTAGACGGGGCCACTACCCTGTTCTCCATGGGAGATGATTCGGCTGAACCCTTCCAGTTCGGTTCGGTACTCGCTACCGTTACCGCCATCTGCGCCACTGATGGCGATCAGACGCTGACCATCAAGACAGAAACGGTCATCGTCATTGAGCTGCACACCGCGATTGAAACCATCCTGCACTTGGGTGGCACTACAGCGGTGGATTGAGGAGAAACCACCCAGGGAGAAACCCACACCCAACAGGCCGTTGCCGCCACCGCTACTGTAGTTGATGGAGAGCTCCGGCTGCATGCCCGCCACACCTGCGGGGATACCAATGGGGAGGGTGTAACCGGCGCTGCCGCTCTGATCAACGGATAACTCGCCGGGGGTGAATCCCGCCACATTAGCTGCCGCTGCCGGGAGAGTGCCGATAACGGCGGCAAGGCCGACCAGTGAGGCGAACAGGCGGGATTTAATTTTGCTGTTTTGTGTTTTTACGGAAGATAGGACGGACGTGACTGGGCGGTGACTTTCCATTGTTATCCCTGGTTCCTTAATAAGATCTTATTTTGTAACTATTCAGCTCACCCCTGAAAACCACAGTTATGGTGGTACAGAGGTGTCGTAGGAGCGAACTTGTTCGCGATTAGCTTCGTAGGAGACTCTTCGCGAACAAGTTCGCTCCTACATCTTAGTTCCTGACTACCGTGCTGAATAGTTACCTTATTTTTTGTTCGGACCAGGGAGGCCGCTCTTGATCTGCCGTTTTTCCTCAATCCTTGGCAGAAATCTGGAAGTGGCATCCCTTAGCCATACAGATATTACATTTAAAAAATCGCACAGTTTTTTTAGTGCGTCAAGATCTGATTTCCGGGGATCTCTTTTTCTCAGGCTTTTTTGGGGGGTATTAGCCGGTCAAAAAACAGGCCACTGACTTGCCTATCTGTTGAGTTTGTTTAGACGGGATTTTATATCTTGAATCTGTTGTGCCATTTTTTCGTTACTTTGTGGTCTGTTTTTTTGTTTGACTGACAATCCGGTCTGGGAGATGAGGGTATCGGCGTGCTCAATCACCCGCTCCCCCTTCTGTTGGAGTACGGTCGTCTCTTCATTGAGCGTCTTGATACTTTTTTGTGGTGTAGATTGGGAAGGTTTGATTGAGGCTGTTGCCGCCTCATTTTCCTGGATTTCCCATGTGATGGGTTTGACCGGTTCTGGAACCACCTCTCCGTCCAGGAAGATACCCAGCGCTATTGAGAGAAGTGTGATGGCGAGAATAATGCCGATGGAGTGCCCTCTGGCATTAATTGTTACTGGCATTATGAGCAACCCGATCCGTGAACCTATCTCTTAATCATGCGTCATCCTACACATTCTCTGAAGACAAAAAAAGCCCAC
>JBEVXT010000331.1:0-1297 GCA_040505955.1 Sedimenticola sp.
GCCAATGGGGCGGATATGAGCCTAAAAGAGAAGCTCCCCAACTGGCCATGGGCAACAATGAGCTGCACAGACGGTCACACTTTCACAGCACCTGTGGGCAGCCTTCAGGCCAACCCTTTTGGACTGTACGACATGCACGGTAATGTCTGGGAGTGGACGGATGACTGCTGGAATGACAATTACGAGGAAGCACCAAGAGACGGCACCCCATGGCAGAGCGGAGACTGTAGTCGCGGAGTTGTTCGTGGCGGTTCATGGAGCAGCATACCGAAGAGACTCCGCCCCTCAAATCGTGGGTGGAACTACCGCAACCACCGATATGCCTTCCAGGGCTTTCGTGTAGCCAAGGAGTATTAGGGCCTGTTAACCCTGTGCGGATACCCAGCGTTGACTCTCAAATGAGGCCACATAAAAACCTGATGTGATAACACACAAGACACTGGTAAAATGCCAGCACACGGAAGGTTCAGGAGACACCAATGCCCCGACACGTAAATATTTTTTCCAAAATATTGCTCAACCCGTTTTTCTGGGCATCGCTCACCCTCATCAGCAGTCTGTCGCCAAGAACAGCCACTGCAAAGAGCGGAATGGAGACAAAATCAAACGTTGAGCCCGACATGGTGGAGGTTCCCAGCGGAAGCTCCCGCATCGGTTCCAACAGCGGCGCTGGCAATGAGAAGCCGGTGCACCGGGTAACTCTACCCTCATTCAAAATGTCCAGGCATGAAATAACCAAAGGTCAGTTTGCGGTATTCGTCCAGGAGACCGGCTATCGCACCGATGCGGAAAAGGGCAGTGGTGGCATAAGGGGGTGCTACGCACACCAGGGCGGGGGGAGGCTGGGCTGGGTGGCGGGAATGAGCTGGCGTTACACCGGCTTTGATCAGGGTGACAGTGATCCTGTGGTGTGCGTCAGTCTCAACGATGCCCAGGCCTTCACCGACTGGTTGAGCAAAAAAACCGGCAAACGCTACCGGCTGCCAACAGAGTCCCAGTGGGAATACGCGGCGCGCGCAGGCAGTAACAGCAAATACAGCTTCGGCAACGACGAAGAGGAGCTCTGTCTTCACGCCAATGGCGGGGATGTGACCCTCAAAGAGAAGTTTCCCTCCTGGAAAGCAGCAACGATGGGCTGTACAGACGGTTTTGCTTTCACCTCTCCCGTGGGAAGTTTCCAGACCAACCCCTACGGGCTGCACGACATGCACGGTAATGTTTGGGAGTGGACTGTTGACTGCTGGAATGAAACCTATGCTGATGCACCACGTGACGGCTCCGCCTGGGAAAGCGGAGA
>JBEVXT010000331.1:1397-4265 GCA_040505955.1 Sedimenticola sp.
GCGATCAACTCCTATTCTTCGCGAACAAGTTTGCTCCTACGTACGATTTTTCTTTTATTTAGAGGCACCCCTAAATAAAACTTAGCGGTTAATGATCTTGCATTGCACAATCCCCCCAAAAACCCTACCATTTCCCCGCACCCAATCACCCTATCAGACCGTTTGAGGGATAAAATGAATAACTACGTTCAGTGGCTAAGCGACCTGGGAATGTCCGACGTTGAGAAAGTCGGCGGCAAGAACGCATCCCTTGGTGAAATGATTCAGAACCTTACCAAACTGGGAGTACATGTTCCCGGGGGCTTTGCCACCACCGCCTACGCCTATCGGGAGTATCTTGCCATCGATGGTCTGGCGGGCCGGATCAACGCAGCTCTGGACGCACTGGATGTAGATGATGTCAAAGCACTGGCAGTAACCGGCGGCCGGATTCGTCAATGGATTATGGAGACACCGTTCCAGCCGGCGCTGAATCAGGCGATTGACGAGGCCTACAGCGCACTCGTCAAGGAGTATGGTGACCAGGTCACTTGGGCGGTTCGCTCCTCCGCCACGGCGGAAGATCTGCCTGACGCCTCCTTCGCGGGCCAGCAGGAGACTTTTCTCAACGTCCTGGGTATTGACAACATCAAGCAGCAGATTCACGAAGTGTTTGCTTCGCTGTTTAATGATCGCGCCATTGCCTATCGCGAGCACCAGGGTTTTGAGCACAGCCTGGTTGCACTCTCCGCCGGAATTCAGAAGATGATCCGCTCCGACATCGGCGCCTCCGGTGTTGTTTTCACCCTCGATACCGAGTCCGGCTTCCGTGATGCGGTCTTTATCACCTCCAGCTATGGTCTCGGCGAGATGGTGGTTCAGGGTGCTGTTAATCCCGATGAGTTCTATGTCCACAAACCCACTCTGGCGGCAAGCCGCCCTGCGGTGGTGCGCCGTAATGTGGGGCACAAAGCGATCAAAATGATCTACAGCAGCGAAGGCGACAGCCCGGTAAAGATCGTTGATGTGAACGAAGCCGATACCCATAAATTTTCCATCACCGATGCGGAGTGTGAAGAGTTGGCCCGACAGGCGGTCATCATCGAGAACCACTACGGTCGTCCAATGGATATTGAGTGGGCCCGTGACGGCCTCGACAACCGCCTCTATATCGTCCAGGCGCGCCCGGAGACGGTACAGAGCCGTAGCGGCAACGTCATGGAACGGTATGAGATGAAAGAGACCGGCAAGGTGATTACTGAAGGCCGCTCAATTGGTTCCCGTATTGGCGCAGGCACTGCCAAGGTGATCAAAAGTCTGGATGATATGGACTTGATTCAACCCGGTGATGTGCTGGTGACCGACATGACTGATCCCGACTGGGAACCGATCATGAAGCGCGCCTCCGCCATCGTCACCAATCGTGGTGGCCGTACCTGTCATGCCGCCATCATTGCCCGAGAGCTGGGAGTACCGGCAGTGGTCGGCACCAATGACGCCACCCGTATGATCAAAACCGGCCAGGGGGTCACCGTCTCCTGTGCCGAGGGCGACACCGGCTTCATCTATGAGGATGTTCTCGACTTCGAGTACAAGGAGATCGTGCTGGATGCCATGCCAGAGATCCCCACCAAGATCATGATGAATGTGGGCAATCCGGATCGTGCCTTTGACTTCGCCTCCACTCCCAATGCCGGCATCGGCTTGGCGCGGATGGAATTCATCATCAACAACATGATTGGCATCCACCCCCAGGCGCTGTTGGAGTACGATAATCTGCCGGATGACCTGAAAGAAGAGATTGCGCCAAGTATCGCCGCCTACAAAAGCCCGGAAGACTTTTACATCGCCAAGATTGCAGAGGGAGTATCCACCCTGGCGGCAGCCTTCACACCTGGGCCAGTCATTGTTCGCATGTCCGACTTCAAGTCCAACGAGTACGCCAACCTGATCGGCGGCACCCGTTATGAACCCAAGGAAGAGAATCCCATGATCGGCTTCCGCGGCGCCGCCCGCTATGTCTCCGAGAGCTTCCGGCCCTGCTGGGAGATGGAGTGCAAGGCACTCAAGTATGTGCGCGACGAGATGGGGTTTACCAATATTGAGATCATGATCCCCTTTGTCCGCACCCTGGATGAAGCGAAAAATGTTGTAGAAGCACTGGCAGCCAATGGCCTGAAACGGGGAGAGAACGGACTGCGTCTGATCATGATGTGCGAACTCCCCTCCAATGCGGTACTGGCGGATGAGTTCCTGGAGTACTTCGATGGTTTCTCCATCGGCTCCAACGACATGACCCAGCTCACTCTAGGCCTCGACCGCGACTCCAGCCTTATCGCCAAAAGCTTCGACGAGCGCGATCCAGCGGTGAAGAAAATGCTGACCATGGCGATCTCAGCCTGTAAAGCCAAGGGGAAGTATGTCGGCATCTGCGGCCAGGGCCCATCCGATCACCCCGATCTGGCGAAGTGGCTGCTTGAGCAGGGTATCAGCAGTGTCTCCCTCAACCCGGATACAGTGGTGGATACCTGGCTCTTTATGGCAGGACAGAAAGCCTGACAATAAGTACTCAGTGCCAAACTGAAATATAGTATGCTGAATAGATACCTGCTTTGTAACTATTCAGCACGATAATCTGGAACTCAGGTGTAGGAGCGAACTTGTCCGCGAAGAGCACGTTTCGTAGTCCATCGCGAACAAGTTCGCTCCTACAATACCTCTGTTCCACCATAACTGTGGTTTTCAGAACTTTGGTACAGAGCCGGCTTAAGGATAAAAGGCACAATACGGCAGGGGTCGGAGTCGATTGCACCTGGGTTGATCTAAATATCACAATCGGTGGGGCAATCGACTCCGACCCCGTACCCCCGGACAAGTACTCCATAAACC
>JBEVXT010000332.1:0-4632 GCA_040505955.1 Sedimenticola sp.
CAGTTTACCGTTTCAAACCGTTTGAAACCGTTTGCCGGAAACGTGTGTAACGTGTGTAACGTTTGTAACGCTAAAGCAAGAGCGCATGCGAAGAGTTTTCGTTTTCATATAAACATCAAACGTGTATTATTTATTTATTACGACATCGACGTTTCAAGTTTGAGTTTTGAGGAAACTTTCTTCTTTTCGTCGTAGTTCCCACCAGTATATATGGTGCACCCGGTAGATCCGGTAGTTGATGGTTAGTTGGTTATTCACTATTTCACTACTCTTTCCTATTTTACAACGATAGATTGGTCAGGGAGGAGTTAGGGGAGAGCCATCTGAATTTTAGTTTCTGAATCTTTAGTTTGATTTAGTTGGCGTTGTTGGTTTAGACGTCTGACGTGGAGTTTTTGGCACAGCTTCCTTGAGATTTCTTCTACTTCTGTCAAAACCGTCCTGTCATCTGGTAAGAGCTGCTTTCTCACTAGAGTTGTACAATCTATAATCAGTGATGTTAAAGTGTTTCTTTTTGAGATTTGACTCCATACATGCTGACCACATCTGGTGACGATTGTCCGTTGGATCGCCTGGAGTAGTGAAGTGCGGGAGTCTATCAAAGCTGGGCACCGGGTAAGCATATGCTCTACATCTTCTGCTTCTAGACGACATAACGGGCATGTTTCGTCCACCTCATATTTGTTGAATTTGGCTTTATTTGCTTGCAGCAGGTACGTACCAGTCAGCAGTCTGGCTTTAGTGATACCACATTTGACGTCTCGTGTATTGGACTTCACGGTACTCCACACCGGGTGAGTTTGTCCGATTCGCAGGCTTAAGGTATTGCAGTGCTGCAGAGTCGTGCGATTTTTGGCATCGTTGGTGAGAGCACCAGTCCAAAACGATTCAACTGCTGATTTTGCTGTGCGTTTCCAGTTAACCTTGTTGAAGTGGTGAATCTCATCCATTGAGGGAAGACCATATTTTTCTAGTGTGTTTGAAGCGCTTGTGAAGAAGCTGTTTTTATCCTTCATAATGAGCTGTCGGTCCATCAGGTTTTTAAGTTTTTGATTTTTTGAGTGAATGATTGAATACACAAGACTTAGTTGTCGCCTATCGATTTCAGCTTCGATGGGAAGGGCTCCAATGAGAAGGAGAACAGCGGATGTGGCGGTGCGTACAGGTAATGATTGTAGATTTTTTAGGGTTTTGTTGTGGAATCTCTCGAGTTGTTGTATCTGAGTTGTAGTGAGTGTCAGAGTCTCTGTACTATATAACAGGCGTGGAATTACATATGTTTGATATATTTTATATGACGTTTTGGGGTTTATGCCGTTTGTGCCGTGGACTCCTGTTCTCATGAGTGCATAGAGGGTTCTCCTTGCTAGCTTGATTCTTTCTTCGACGTTGACGGTAGACTCGTTGGCTGCAGTTCTGTTTAGGCCGAGATGTGTGGTTTGTCTCTGTACTGTGATTTCTGTATTTCCCATAACCCAATCTGTTATTATCTCCTTCTTTTGCCAACTGCTGTTAGTAACTCTTCTGACAACGGAGCTCTTTAGCGGGTGTATGAGGTAGCGGTGGTCACCGGCGTATGAGTCGGCAATGTTGAGCATCGATTGTAGCTCCGCAGAGTCGTTTGACATTAGCAGTACGTCGTCGGCGCATGTTGGGCAGCCCACGTAAGTTGTACCTATGTGTTTTCCGAGGTGTTGCGATTCAATGTCGAGGAGCAGATTGTTGATATAAGTTTTGTAGAAATGGGTTGAGAGTATTCCGCCTTGCCTTACTCCCTGCAATATGTTGAAGTCATCACTAACGTCTGCGAACCATTTGACCTTTCCAGTGAGACCGGTGTACATAGAGCTAATCACTGTCCACAGTCGTCCGGTTATTCCTTGGTGATACAACTTGGAGAGAAGTATTTGGTGGTGGACAACGTCGAATGCCTTTTGGCTGTCGAGTGTTGCGATGTACAGCGGTTCTTGGTTGTTTTTGGCGTCTATGACTGATTCAGACAGCAGGAGGGAAGCCATGGAGGGTGAGAGGCCTTTAGTGAAGCCAAATTGAAGCTCTGACTGGTCATCATTCAGCATGGTCATTTTCTTGAGTAGTAGTACTTCGAATACCTTTGATAGCACTGAGGTGATAGTTATTCCACGATAATTCTCTACGTAGGCGGCGTCTTTTCCTTTTTTGTGGATGGGAGTGATGATACCTGATTTGAAGACATATGGGACTTCTCCGTTGCTAAGGATTTTGTTATATAGAATTGTTAGTGTGGGTATGATTGTCTTGCCTGCGCGCTTAAGGTGTTCGGCTGTTAGATGTGACTCATCTGGTGCTTTTCCTGTGTTTAGGATAGCTATAGCTGCCTCTACTTCCTCTTCGGTGACTCTAACATCCGTTTCCTCCTGGAGGTTGGTTATCTGCTGAATGAGCTTCACTTGGGTTTCAACTTGATTTAAGTGGTTCTCATTGAAGTTCTCGTGCGTTTTGGGAACAGCTAGGTCCTCGAAGTAGGCTGCGAAGCATGACCGTTGGGACGCCAGGTCTGTTGTTTCCTTGCCATCATTCATTAGACATGCTACTGGCACGCTGGCTGATGCTTGGCTCCTTCTGATCAGCTTGTAGAAATGCTGGTTAGTCGGGTGTTCCATTATCTCATTGAATAGGTCGTCCTTTGCGCAAGCAAATTCTTTCCTTGTCTGTTTTCTGAGTGTATATTTGGCGAGCTTTCGCTGTATTGACAGCGGGTGGTCTACCAAGGGGCAGTTTGCTGCTTTCCAAGCATAGTGGGCTCTTTTACTTTCTTGCTCCAGCTCTTTAACTCTAGGTGACAGCTTGAAATTTGGACCTTTGAGTTTAACCTGTTTACGAGGGACTGCCTTTACAGCTGCTTCACTGAGGATACTGGTAAGTATGGTGAGGACATTGTCTGCATTTACATCAAATTTACTTTCACTTATAAGATTTTGGAGGGTTTGTTGGTATAATAGTTCGTCTATCTTGTCCCAATGGAATTTCTGGATGGCGATTGGCTGTGTCTGATGTCTAATCTTGGATTTTAGGTCGGATTGGGAGAAGTCCAGCTTAGCTGTAACCGTGACATGCGTTGACAGGTTCTGGGCTTGTGGGTCAGCAATTGTGACCTTTTGTACACAGCTGTCCTTTGCTGAGAGGATATAGTCTATCTGTGATGTGGATCCGCCATGGCCGTAGAACGTTGGCTTATCTCCGGATCTGGGTAGGAGGTCATGTTCCTGTACGAAATATTTAAGTAAGACATCATGTGGATTATTACGTGTTTTCTGGAGTGAGCCATTGAGATCGCCGCATAGGATAACCTTATGGGTATTGGCATAGGTGTCGATCAGATTGTGTAGAATGTCGAGGTGCTCCGCATAAGCTTCTTTAGACGCTGGTAGGTTTAGAGTAGGTAGGTAGGCATTTATGATGCATAGATTTTCACTCTGGAGACATAGCTCAATAGCCTGGATTCTTTCGTTGCCACCTTGTAAGCTTTTTACACAACCGGACCATTCTTTTGGCCATACTATTGCTATCCCAGCTTTACCCCTCGGCGCTTGGAAATTTGATATGTTCTCGTTCATGTCTTCACATCTGATAAACGCGTTGTAATTTGGGATTATGTTTTCAATTATAGTGGATTCAAACGTCCACACCCAGGTCTCTTGGAGGCAGATAACCTGTTGTGATCGTGCTATATCAATTAGAAAGGCTGCGTTTCCCTTGACTCCTTCAATATTTGAAGATGTTATGTTTATAGTCGAGTTTCCATCGATATTGCTGGCTCCAGGAGATTTGGTTCTGGTGGTTTTCCTTCGAGGCTTGGAATCCGTAAAAAATACTGTTTGGTTGAAGTGTTTTGGATCGTTTCTGGTTCGGATTCAGTATGAATGGACGATTCTGGTATTTTAGGTGTCGATTTTTCATCATCTACTGGGTCTTCCTGTGCACAGCTATTCACCTGTGTCGGTGGGACTGGTGCGACTCCTAGTTTGAGTTGTACATCAGCTACCTTCATGGGCGAGTCAGGGATTATTATAGTAATATGTGCCCCTTTTTCCACAGTCGAGTTTGCAATGCATTTATCTGGGCTACTTCTGAATACCTGTGCGTCGGTGCTCTCATGTAGCGGCGTTTGGTTTCGCATATGACGTGGTGCCATTTGCCTGGAGCGACCATGGTTCATATGGCGCTTGTTTGGTTGGTAGGGGATGTCAGTTCTCAATGGTGGAGGGAGGTCCCTTTCTTCGGTGGGAGCAGCATGACGTGCTGGACGACTTGAGTGTTGGTGACCCTGTGGAGGATATGCATTGGTTGGATGTGGGGTAGGTGCGTAGACGTTGTGGAGGGGTGGGCCCGGGTGAGCTGGCATAAACCTTGGCATATAGGCTGGGTGTATCGTGTGATGGAAGCTGGGTGTGGCTTGAGTTGGGAAGTAACTGTGCATACTATAAATTGCATACATACAAACAGTTTAATATAACTGGAAATAGCTGTTTCATGCACAATATCCTAACTTGTCCACGTGGAGTTGTAAAATACAGTTGGAACTGACAAAAATCATGTTATGTTGACGCTACTTTATTTTTTTACCAGAGCAACAGATATTTGATTTGATGT
>JBEVXT010000333.1:0-4603 GCA_040505955.1 Sedimenticola sp.
CGTTGGCTCGCAGGTTTGCACTCGGGCTTCTTTCAGCATGTCTGTCGCCAGAGCACACCTTGCCGTCAGCTAGTACTTTTAAAGGTGTCAACATGACATCCTCCCAGATATCGTACAGGGGACTTACACCCCATAAAATCATGCCCATGCCGGGCACACACAAAAGCATAGAGTCCGACCGCTCGCAAGCTCGCGGCGGCTCATGCTAGCCGTTATACGAAATAATCAAATCAGCATTTATTTATATATTAATACCCACATTATGGTTCATTATCAATGCATGGTCATCTAAAGTAGTAACAACCTGTACACAGGGAGATACTGATAGCTTTGTAGCAATAATACTCATTGCACCAATTGGGACTGTTATCGCCATTATATTAGTGAAATATTATTCCCCAAATCCAAAATCAATCGGTGCAATTATTCTGGTATTTCCCATGTTTATTTCATCAAACATTTTTACTCATTTTGGGTGGTTCTTTAATTCAACCATTCTATGGCATCATTTATGTAGTTCTGATTATGAAGGATATATGATTAATTCATCGCTATGGCTACAATCTATTTCACTGTTCCACATTATTTTTACTGGACAAAAAGGGAGCAATAAATATGTTTTTTGAACTCTATTTTCTTATTGGCGCTCTTTTGTTATTTTTATTTATCGGTGTTAAGGCATCGAGAGGTATCACTGTAAGTGATTTCGAGAATAATTCGTCAAGTACTAATATATATCAATTGGTGCTATCGATTCTCGCATCGCTTTTAGGTGGTTTTATGTTCTTTGGTTTAACTGCCTTATCTTATGAGTCAGGTGTGGTTTCTTTTATTATAGGACTCGGTTATTCAATCGGCCTACTGATACTTGCGCATTACTCTGGGCCCATATTTTCATTAATGAGAGATGCCGATGCCCCGACGATGGATGCTGTTGTTGGGATGAAGTTTGGGAAAGAAGTATATGGGTTAGTAGTTATTATTAATTTTACTTTTTTTATATCTGTCTTGTCTGCCCAGTTTATTGTTTTCTCGGATGTTATTAGTCATTTCAATGGGGGACATAACGAAACTGTAATGTACGTGTTAATGTCGGCAACAGTAGTTGGTTATTCGATATTTTCAGGTTATAAGGGTGTTTTAAAGACTGATATTATTCAGTTTATATTTATTCTGATCATAATAATAACGCTTTTGTATACGATATTTCATGATCAATCTCTTGATTGGGTTGCTTCACTGCCAAATGAATATTTCACTGGATTGGCAGAAGGGCCTGTTTTCTTGATAGGCGTACTAGTATTCTTTCCATTGACTCTTATGGCGCGTACAGATTTGTGGCAAAGAATAGGTTCGGCGTCTAATGCAAGAGATGCGAAAATAGCTTTAAAGCTAGTTGCTATAGTCATTCCGATATTTTACCTTGTATTTACGGTTTTTGGGATGTTCTCGGCAGCTCAATCTAATAATGTTGATCCAACATCAGCATTTCTTACTACAGCCATTTCATCATTTTCATTTGGCAACCCAATAGACAGCATACTGAGTTCTCTTTTACTTTTAGGAATTGTTGCAGCACTTGTGTCGACTATTGACACAAATCTAAATGTTGTTTCAGTTGCGGTAGGTAAAAAGATAGCTAGCAAGGTGGGAAAAGAGCCTGGTCTAACGCACTATCGTATTTTTGTTGTGATTTTTGGTGTTTTTGGAGCAGTTGCTCCTTTTTATCTAAATGATTTAGTAGATGTGATCGTTGGTGCAGCAACTATGTTGCTTCTGATGTTGCCGCTAGTGATTATATCAATATTGGTGAACAAGCCACTATCAGGGACACTCCGAATGAGTGCTGCAGTCGGATTGGCGTTAGGATATTTCTGTTGTATGTATCTACTTTTTAATGGAAACCCTAAAACTGCATTTTTACCATCTATCGCAATTGCAATTATCCCGCTATTGGTTGTTTTTATATGGAAAAAGGTTTCTGAATACTTTAAGGCACAAGAACAATAAACCATTCGTGTGTTTTGGGAGACAACTACATGTCAAATAAGTGGAAAGAGTTTGTTGAATGCATCCTTGATCTTGAATTATCTATTAAAGATAGAAATAGAGACTCAATGACTTCAAGTGATTATATTGTTGCGGCACAAATTTGCATGGATACTGGCTTTGTTCGCCATATGGGAAAATTGGTTCCAGAGATTGAGAATGTCTCAGATCTTGCTGCGAAGATCCGCCATATAAAGTCTGCTATTGATAATGATGGTAGGGTGTACGCTTTAAGATTTGACAAGACAGATGGCCCTGAAAATTTAAAAGCTGCAATATTTGGGGGGCTATTAGTTAGATCAATATTATCTGGTAAGCTTACGGCTGATCGAATCCCTATTCTAGTTGATGCCGGTAATATGAACTCTGGTATGGCGATTAGATACTTTTGTGAAAAGCTTGGATTGAAAGGCACATACATAATGTCGCGGTATTTTCCCTTGGACATGAGGGAGAATTTAATGTCCGACTCGCTTCAAGTGATAACTGCTCCACCAAAGACAGATCTTTCACTAGAGCGAGAGTTCTATAAATATCTTGTTAGTTATTTGAGAAAGGAAGGTAAAGGTCGAAATTTGTTTAGTCCATTTCATGCAAAACATGGTCTTAAAATGGGGGCTGCTTTTGGATTAATCATGCAGTCTCAGTTAAAAGGAATTATAGATGTAGATCCAAAAATTAATTCTGTTGATTCGTGTGTAAGTGTTATTGGCTCGGGAGCGTCATATAGTTGGTTAATGAATATCAGCAAAAAATATGCGCCACGCATGGTAGTGCCAGAAATTGATTGTTCCCCTGTATATGTGAATCGCGTTCCAAAGTGCATAAGTCGTTCTAAAGTACATAGTAAAGGAGATCATGGTGAGAAATTTAATGTCCCAGAAATACGGCGTCCACCTGATAAAAGAATAACATCACCAATTCTTGGACCTCATTTTGAGGAAGCGAATCCATTTGCACATGAATTGGATAATACTATTTCAAATGTAATCACATATTCAGACTCTGAATGGGTTAAAGCATCAAATCTTTTATATGCTGATGGTATTCGTTTGGGGAATTCGTCTGTTGTAAATTTAATGATTGCTTCAGCTGAGATGGATAAAAATAATTTGATCTTAACAGCTATATATGAGCCAGATAGATGGTATTATCGCAAAACAAATCAAGAGGCTTGTCTTGATGATAGTGTAAACACATACGGGCATCTATCATGTTAGTAAAAAGAGAGTTGCAGGCATGATAATAAAGGAAAGAATCAAGAAATTAGTGTCTACACTTTCTCCATTATTGGTAGATTTTATTGAGAAGAGCGACGAAAAGAAAGGAAAAATAATTCCCAATTCTCCATTTATGGGGAAATGGACAGGCTATTCAGATGTTCTTAACAGTATTACCACAGATGTTGATTTCCCAAAAAGATGGAAATTGGCTTTTGAAGTTACTAGTGTTGAACCTGAGCCAAAAATGTTTGGTGGTAATTTTTCTATTTCTGGTACAGGAACACTAGATTCACTTGATAGTAAAATGGCATATTCATTTGACTTAGAGTTCATTGGTCTGAATAAAAGAAACACAGTCACAGTGTTTTATATGTCAAAACCTGTGAGAATGCCATTCTTTGAACAAGCTCTTGGTATAGACGGAGTTGAATTAAAAATGCATGGAGCATGTTTGATTGAGCTCCCTCATAGTTATTGCACTGAAGATGTACTGTCTAGCAATAGCAGTGGTAATCATAAAGTATTTGGTCAGTCACTCAGCCAGAGATTGCTTTTACAGTCAGATGGGAGTCACTTGATTAGTGAAGATTTAGAGAATCTTGATGAGAAAATAGCCGAGATCTTCGGCTCATTTCTCCAATCAGAGATAGTTTTAGAAAATGTATAAACGAAAAGCCCTGCAAACCAGAGGTGTAGTTCAATACATTTATTGGATTATTGTGTCAGTTGTCCTTTTCGTGTCAGGGGAATATGTCCACGATTACTTTTTGTATCATGTGATAGTGTCATCAATATTCCTTGTGTTGGTGTTGATAAATATTGCGCTTAATATTGATTATTTTTTCTCTCCAATGCACAACGAGAATAATATAAAACCAATAATATTTTATGGACTTGTTACTATTGTGCTGTTTGCTGGTATTTATACGTCTGGTGGTTTGGTGATGAATTCAGAGTCACCGACGATAATTCATGATTCATTAAGCTCTCTTTATTTCTCTGTAGTTTGTTGGACAACACTCGGATTTGGTGACTTTGTCCCAGTGCCAAAGGTGCGTTTATTTGCAGCGCTAGAAGCGCTTTTGGGGTATTTGTCTGTTGGAATGCTGGTAGCAGTAGTACTTAGATATATAGCAGCCAATAAAGTGCTCTAAAAGTGATCGAATTCGACTGTATATATGATCGTGAATTATTTTTATGGGTTAAAAAAACTAAGCAATTATCAGAGAGCAACTAAATCGTATAAGAGGGATAGGAAGGGGGTTTTGATCCCCCTCCCTCCCACACCACCAGGCATACGGGTCCGTACCATGGCGGTTACCAAAAGTGTC
>JBEVXT010000334.1:0-15725 GCA_040505955.1 Sedimenticola sp.
ACGAGTCGCCGCCGCTGCCGGAAGTCGCGCCCCACATCGTCGTCATTAACCCCCTATATCCCAAAATCCAACCGGATTCTGACGCTGTAGGGAATTCGAGTATGACCAGACGGTGGGCTGGTAGCTCGACCGCCGTGCAAAAAACGCAGGTACTTCTTTACCTGTATTGGGACGCTTGCGCCTCAGATGTAAGTATGCCGGGATATTGGGGTGGATTTGCACTGTTATACCGGCAAGGGGCAGGGAAAGAAGCGCTTTGCGACCGCTAAAATCAAAAAAATCATGTGAAGATGACATTAATACATTGCTAGATGTAGCGAAATAGGTTGATTTTGTGGGTTGAAATTCCTATCCTTTTATGGAATTGCCTGGGGTGAGGGTCGAGTTGAATCCAGCCTGATCTAATCAGACTTAAGCTCATCTGCGAATGCTACCTGGCAATAAGCCAGATCGTCATATCGAAGTGAAAGGCCGTGCCAAGGGGCAGAGCACCATCACTGTCAGTCGCAACGAGATTATCTATGCACTTAACCAGTCTGAGAAGTTCCTGCTGGCCATCGTGATAGTCGATGGTGACGATCATGAGGGCCCGTACTACGTCAGAAACCCCTTCAGTGGTGAACCCGATATCACCGTGGCAAGTATCAACTACAGCCTTGATGACCTGCTCATAAAGGCAGAGAGCCCTGGGGCAACGCTGTGATTCTGCTTCAAACTCTTTTATCTAAAAAATTGGCCGTAAGCATCGTGAAATGAGAGCAAGAATAACAATAATAGGTGATATTTTGCGTGATCCCTGCAAAAATCGATAAAAAATACGGCTGAGACTCCGCTATGCTCATTGAATTTTCGGTCAAAAACTTTCGCTCCATTCGCGATGAAGCACACTTTTCCATGGTCAAAGACAGTGGGAAGGAGCTGGAAGAGAGCAATGTGTTGCGCATTGCAGATGCGCCAGCAGCACTCAATCCACTGTTACGCTCCGGGGTCATCTATGGTGCCAATGCGGCGGGAAAAAACAACTTGTTACGCGCAATGGTTGCCCTGCAATCCCTGGTTATCGGTTCTCACCAGCGTGGGCCCAGCGAACCACTGCCGGTAACTCCTTACCTGTTGAGCAGCAAATGGCGCACACAGCCATCAGAGTTTGAGATCCACTTTGTGGTCGATAAGGTGCGTTATCAGTATGGCGTCACCGCTGATCAGCAGCGCATCCATGAAGAGTGGCTCTACGCCTTCCCTCGTGGCAAGGCTCAAAAGTGGTTTCAGAGAGAGCAGGCATCAGATGATCAGGCCTCATGCATCAAGTTCAGTGACAAACTCAAGGGCGAGAAAGAGCTATGGGAACGCGTTACGCGCCCCAATGGGTCTCTGCTCGCTACAGCGGCACAACTTAACAGCGAACAGCTCACCCCCATCTATAACTGGTTTGCTAACAAGCTAAAGATCGCGGTTGGCACCCAGAGCTGGAGCCAGCAACCCCACTTCACCATGAGCCTGCTGGAGCAGCAACAGCAAGAACGCGTACTCCAATTTATGCAGGCAGCCGACTTTGCCATTTCAGGGTTAAGTCTAAAAGAGACAGATGGCGACCATCTCAGTGCGATTACGCATAACATGCCGCCACCACTACATGACCTGCTAAGCAGTCAGCTTATAGGCTCGAAAAATGTGCAGATCTCGACGCACCACCAGACGGACGAGGGTGAGCGTATTGAGATGGATATGGGCGATGAGTCGGATGGCACCCGCAAGATGTTCTGTTATGCAGGGCCGTGGATGGACACCCTTGCAGCGGGAAATATCATGGTGGTGGATGAGCTGCACGACAACCTGCACCCGCTATTGGTGCGCTACCTGGTAGAGATGTTCCACAGCCCGGAGTTGAACCGTCACGGCGCGCAGCTGATCTTCACCACCCACGAGACCTCAATCCTCAACCAAGCACTGTTTAGGCGCGATCAGGTCTGGTTCTGCGAAAGGGAATCCAACCAATCCACCCGCCTTTATCCACTCAGTGATTTTGCTGTGCGTAAAGGGACGGAAAATATCGAAAGTGGCTACCTCTCGGGTCGATATGGTGCCCTGCCGATCCTACGAGCCATCACCGAGGAGTTTGCTCAGCCCCATGGCGCGTAACCCCAGGAGCAGCAGACAGCAGCAATGCAGCACAACGGCTGAAGGCGGCCAGCAAGGACGGGAGTGACAATCCCAGCACAGAGATTCATCGACTACTCGAAGCGATGGAAGCACTCAAAGAGATCAAGGTGATCCGGCCATGAACATTAAATCCCCAAAAAAGCTGATCGAGGTCGCCTTGCCACTGGACGACATCAACGCCGCTGCAGCGCGGGAGAAGTCGATCCGCCACGGCCATCCCAGCACACTACATCTTTGGTGGGCGCGCCGCCCCTTGGCTGCTGCACGGGCGGTGCTATTTGCACAACTGGTCAACGATCCAGGCTATCAGCGCGAGCTGGGCCTTGGGGTGAATAAGAAAAAGGCCGAAATCAAGCACGAGAAGTTGTTTCATATCATTCGAGATCTGGTGAAATGGGAGAACACCAACAACGAAGAGGTGCTGAATCGCGCCCGTGAGACCGGTCAGATACCCATTGCGCCGGTAGATTTGGCACAGTCCGCTATCTGCCCAGGCATGGCGATTTTCTCGAAATACAAAGCTGTATTAAACCAGGACGGTTCAGCCATGAGCGTGTACGATGCACAGGTGCCTATTCTCGGACAGACTCCTAGGAATAGATATTTAAGGAGATTGCCATGCATATAGAATCTATCAGGTTAATAAATTTCAAGAGCTTTCGTGATGCGCGAATGCAGGATATTCCCAGGTATTGCGTGATCGTGGGAGCTAATGGCAGTGGTAAATCGACACTCTTTAGCGTATTTGAGTTTCTGCGTGAGGCATTGGCAAATAATATTCATACTGCCTTGGTGAAACTTGGTGGTAGCCGTGGATTTCGAGAAGTACGCAGTCGAGGTGCCACAGGAAATATCGAAATAGAGATCAAATTTCGTGAAGAAGATAATTCCCCTTTAGTCACCTATTTCATCTCCGTTGGAGAATACAATGGACGCCCCATTGTGGCTAGAGAGATCTTGAAATATCGTCGTGGTAGCGGTGGACAACCATGGCATTTTCTTGACTTTTCTAATGGGGAAGGTTCTGCGGTAACAAATGAAGTTGAAAATGTTGCTGATGTGAAACAACTTGATAGAGAACAACAAAAGCTCAAGTCACCAGATATTCTCGCCGTTAAGGGACTTGCTCAATTTGAACGTTTCCCTGCTGTGGTGACATTAGGGAATCTGATTGAAAACTGGCATATCTCTGACTTCCATATCAGTAAGGCTCGTCCAGAACAGGAGGCTGGATATGCGGAACACCTGTCGAGAGAAGGTGAAAATTTGTCGTTGGTTACTGAATACCTCCACACTAGGCACGAAGAAATATTTAGCACAGTTTTGAGGAAGTTAACTGAGAGGGTGCCTGGCATCAATTCGGTTGATGCCAAAACAACCGAAGAAGGGCGTGTACTGCTGCGGTTTCAAGATGGCGCTTTCGAGGATCCTTTCTTAGCTCGGTATGTATCAGATGGCACCATAAAAATGTTTGCCTACCTAGTGTTGCTGTACGACCCGGATCCTCACCCCTTGTTGTGTGTAGAAGAGCCTGAAAATCAACTTTATCCTACTTTGCTTTGGGAGCTGGCTGAGGAGTTTAGAGCTTATGCAGAACGTGGTGGGCAGGTCTTCGTTTCCAGCCACTCACCGGATTTTCTAAACGCTACCAACATTGATGAAGTCTTTTGGCTTGTTAAAGATGCTGGCTGTACCACCATCAAGCGAGCGCAAACGGATAAGCAAATAGCAGCTTTCATCGCAGAAGGAGATCAAATGGGATATCTATGGAAAGAGGGTTTCTTTCAGGGTGCCGATCCACGATGACGAATTTGGTATTTTTTCTGGAAGAGCCCTCTGCAAAAGCGATGTTGCAAGGTGTTCTGCCTCAGTTTCTTCCGCAAGATGTCAGCACACAGTTTGTTGTTTTTGAAGGGAAGCAGGATTTGGAAAAACGGCTGCCTATACGTCTGAGAGCATGGCTTCAGCCCAATACCCTATTTGTGGTGATGCGTGATCAGGATAGTGGTGATTGTGTCACCATAAAAAATAGGCTGATCGATAAATGTAATAAATCAGGCAAGCCAGATTGCCTGATTCGTATCGCTTGCCATGAGCTTGAGAGTTTTTATCTGGGTGATTTATCTGCCGTGGCAGCGGCCATAGGCCCCTCTAATCTTGCCCAGCAACAGGGTAAAGCAAAATACCGGAATCCTGACCGATTAACTAACCCCGCCCAAGTGCTGAAAAAAATAGCACCTAGTTATCAAAAAGTATCTGGTTCCCGCTCCATTGCGCCCCTGATGACAATAAATAACAACCGTTCACACAGTTTTAATGCTTTGATAGATGGAGTGAAGAATATCGTAGGGGCTGGTCAATGAGTCTAAAGCCCTGGCGAGAAATAGCCACCCCCCACAAGGATGTTCTGGAAGGCACCTTCAAACAGTCTGAGTTTGCTGCTGACATTACCCAGGTGGCCAATGGAACAGCACCGGCAGAGTATCAGAATCCCGAGATGTTCTTTGCCCGTACTTACATCACCGAAGGCATACGTCTGTTGCTGATCTCGGTTGCGCAGCGATTAGCCGGGCTTGGCGGTGACCCTGTCATTTAATTGCAGACAGCTTTTGGTGGGGGTAAGACCCATACACTCTTGGCTGTCCACCACCTTCCTGGCAATAAGCCAAAAAATGGGATCACCGCGACAGCAAAGAAACAAAAAGAACACAGAGTGATGATGGAGTAGCAAATATTCTGTTTGGGATGGTGATTAAGTGCAACTCAGGCGTAGGAGCGAACTTGTTCGCGAAGAGCACATTTCGGAGTCCATCGCGAACAAGTTCGCTCCTACAACACCCCCCTGTTCCACCATAAATGTGACTCACAGGGTTATTGTGCATAGCCAGTTAGAGGATTTTCTCTGTGGCTCTCTGAGTCCTCTGTGTTCCTATGCAAATTCCACTCGAATCAACAGCCCCTGAATTCAGCTTTCCGTTTCTCCAGAAAAGCCGCCATCCCCTCTTTCTGATCGGCGGTTGAGAAGCAGAGGGCAAAGGCATCGCTCTCCAGTACACAGGCGTTACCCAGATCCATATCCTGCCCCCGTTGAACGGCCTCCTTAGCGAGTGCGACCGCTACCGGCCCTTTCTCCGCTACCATACGGGCGCTCTCAAGTGCCTTTTCCATCAACTCATCTGCGGCATGGACGTGGTTGGCGAGACCCCACTGCAGCGCCTCCTGGGCCTTTACCTGGCGTCCGGTGGTGATCATCTCCATCGCTTTTGCCCGGCCGATGAGACGCGGCAGTCGTTGTGTGCCGCCAAAGCCGGGTGGGACGCCGAGGTTGACCTCGGGCTGGCCGAAGACCGCTCTCTCCGAGGCGATGATCCAGTCACAAGCCATCGCCAGTTCACATCCACCACCTAGGCAGAAACCGTTGACCACGGCAATGACGGGTATCTTCAACAGTTCAAGCTGTCGCACCATGGCCAGCCCCTTCTCCGAAAAGGCTTTTGCCTCCAGCGCGGTTTTGCTCTGCATCTCGGAGATATCAGCGCCAGCGACAAAGGCTTTTTCTCCGGCGCCGGTAATCAGCAGTACCCGGGCATCACTGTTATCCGCCACCTCCTGTATGGCGGTGACGATCTCACCGAGTGTCGCGCTGTTGAGTGCATTGAAGCTGCGCGGGCGGTTGATGGTTAGAAGCTGGATGCCAGCCTCGACCTCTTCAAGCAGAATATTTTCGTAGCTCATTGGTTTGATCCTTTAGTCTGTATTGGGAAAAAACGGACGCAGAGGACGCGGAGGAGACGCAGAGGACGCGAAGGTTTTATGCTTGTAAGCCATATAGCTTTTCTCTGCGCTCTCTGCGTCTCCTTTGCGATCTCAGCGTCCCGCTTTTCATTCCTTAATAGTCGTAAAATCCCTTTCCACTCTTGCGACCGAGATAGCCCGCATCGACCATTCGCCGCAGTAGTGGGCAGGGGCGGTATTTGGTATCGCCCAGCCCTTCGTGAAGTACTTCCATCACAGAGAGGCAGGTGTCGAGGCCGATCAGGTCGGCAAGGGCGAGGGGACCCATGGGGTGGTTCATGCCCAGTTTTATGACGCTGTCGATTGCTTCCACGGTGGCTACCCCTTCATAGAGGGTGTAGACCGCCTCGTTGATCATTGGCATCAGAATGCGGTTGGAGACAAAGCCGGGGCTGTCATTTACCTCCACCGGTATCTTGCCGATCTGTTCAGAGGTGTCATGGATCAGTTGGTAGACCTCATCACTGGTCTGCAGCGCACGGATCACCTCTACCAGCTTCATCAGTGGCACTGGATTCATGAAGTGCATGCCGATCACTCTCTCCGGGCGGCCGGTTTCGCGGGCGATACGGGTGAGTGAGATCGAAGAGGTGTTGGAGGCGAGTATCGCCCCCTCTTTGCAGATGCGGTCAAGTTCCTGGAAGATCTTTACCTTGATTTCGAGGTTTTCACTAGCGGCCTCGACCACAAGATCCACCTTCGCCATCTCCTCAAGAGAGGTCACGCCACGGATGTTTGTCAGGGTGACCGCCTTGTCGTCGGCGCTGATCTTCTCTTTCTTGAGCAGGCGGTCGAGACTCTTCTTAATGGCCCCCATGCCGCGTTGCAGCGGCGCCTCTGCGATGTCATGGAGCACTACCTGAAAACCGGACGCGGCAAATACCTGGGCGATGCCGTTGCCCATGGTGCCTGCGCCGATAACGCCTACGGATTTTACTTGCATGATTACCTCTTAATAAAAAAGTTGTCAGTTATCAGGGGCGCGTCTTTTTGTGTCTGCGCATAATCACTCTTCCGGGGAAACTCTGTGACCTCTGCGTCTCCTCAGCGTTCTTTGCGTCCCTCTTTTAAAAAGTTGTCGGTGGGCGTCTCCTTTGTGCTCTCCACGTCCCGCCTTTACATATTTCGCCGGTACTGCCCACCTACTTCGTAGAGGGCGTTGGATATCTGCCCCAGTGAGCAGTAGCGCACCGCTTCCACCAGTTCGGTGAAGATGTTTTCGTTGTTGATAGCGGCTTGGCGGATACGCTCAAGGGCGGCCTCTGAGTGATCCTTGTTACTCTGCTGGAAGCTGCGCAGACGCTTGATCTGGCTCTTCTTTTCTTCGTCTGTGGAGCGGGCCAGTTCAATGGTAACTGCTTCCTGCCCTTTGGGGTTGAGGAAGGTGTTGACGCCAATGATCGGCAGGCTGCCGTCGTGTTTCTTGTGCTCGTAATAGAGGGATTCATCCTGAATCTTGCCGCGCTGATAGCCGGTCTCCATGGCGCCCAGTACGCCACCGCGTTCGGAGATGCTCTCAAATTCGCGCAGCACCGCCTCTTCCACCAGATCGGTCAGCTCATCGAAGATAAAGGCCCCCTGGTTGGGGTTCTCATTGCCCGCCAGTCCCCACTCGTTGTTGATGATCAGTTGGATGGCCAGGGCGCGGCGCACTGACTCCTCGGTGGGGGTGGTGATCGCCTCGTCATAGGCGTTGGTGTGGAGGCTGTTGCAGTTGTCATAGATAGCAATCAGCGCCTGCAGGGTGGTGCGGATATCATTGAAATCCATCTCCTGGGCGTGGAGTGAACGGCCGGAGGTCTGGATATGATATTTCAGCTTCTGGCTGCGCTCGTTGCCGCCGTATTTGAAACGCATGGCAGTGGACCAGATACGCCGTGCCACCCGGCCCATAACGGTGTACTCGGGACACATGCCGTTGCTGAAGAAGAACGAAAGATTGGGTGCGAAGTCATCGATGTGCATCCCCCGGGCAAGGTAGGTCTCCACATAGGTGAAACCGTTGGAGAGGGTGAAGGCGAGCTGGGAGATGGGGTTGGCTCCCGCCTCGGCGATATGATAGCCGGAGATAGAGACCGAGTAGAAGTTACGTACCTGGTTGTGTACGAAGTACTCCTGGATATCCCCCATCAGCTTAAGGGCAAACTCGGTGGAGAAGATGCAGGTGTTCTGTCCCTGATCCTCCTTGAGTATATCCGCCTGCACCGTGCCGCGTACATTCTGCAGCGCCCAGGCACGCACCTTCTCTATCTCCTCATCGGTGGGGCGACGACCATTCTCCTCTTCAAACTTTTTCACCTGCTGATCGACGGCGGTGTTGATAAACATCGCCAGGATCATCGGCGCCGGGCCGTTGATGGTCATGGAAACCGAGGTGGTGGGGTTGCAGAGATCGAAGCCGTCATAGAGGACTTTCATATCATCCATGGTGGCGATGGAGACGCCGGAGTTACCCACTTTACCGTAGATATCGGGGCGCTCATCGGGGTCGCAGCCGTAGAGGGTGACCGAATCGAAGGCGGTGGAGAGACGTTTTGCCGCCGCGTGCTCAGAGAGTGCTTTAAAACGGCGATTAGTGCGGAAGGCATCGCCCTCACCGGCAAACATGCGCGTTGGGTCTTCACCCTCGCGCTTGAAGGCGAAAACACCCGCTGTGTAGGGGAAAGTGCCGGGAAGATTCTCCAGCAGCAGCCACTTCAGCAGTTCACCGTGATCTTCATAGTTTGGCAGGGATACCTTCTGTATCTTGTTGCCGGAGAGCGTGGTGTGGGTCAGCTGGGTGCGGATCTCACGGTCGTGGATCTTCACCACATACTCATCACCGGAGTAACTCTCCTTTACCTGGGGCCAGATCTCCAGCAATTTTTTGGCTCTTGGGTCGAGGGCTTCATCCTTCTTTGCTATCAGTGCATCGAGCAGCCCGGCATCCTCCCCGGTCTCACCCAGCATACGTTGACTCTCCATCAGCTGCTGGCGTTCACGGGCAATGCATGATTGTTGGTCAGCAGATTTTTTGTAACCCCGTACGGTATCGGCGATCTCCGCCAGGTAGCGCACCCGCTGTGCAGGGACAATAATGGCGTTACTGGTGGATTTTTTCCCTTCAATGGTCGGCAGAAGATCATCCTCCACCGCAACACCCAATATTTTCAGCTGGCCTAGAATACCCTGGTAGAGGGCGGTTACCCCCTCGTCATTGAAGCGGGCCGCCATCGTACCGTAGACCGGCATCTCTTCCACCGGGGTGGTGAAAGCCTCTTGATTACGCTGAACCTGCTTGCGTACATCGCGGAGGGCATCCTCGGCCCCCTTGCGGTCGAACTTGTTGATCGCCACAAAGTCGGCGAAGTCGAGCATGTCGATCTTCTCCAGCTGGCTCTGGGCGCCAAACTCCGGGGTCATTACATAGAGGGAGGTATCCACCATGGGCACAATACCCGCATTACCCTGGCCGATGCCCGGTGTCTCCACAATGATCAGGTCAAAGTCAGCCAGTTTGCAGACAGAGACGATATCGGCCACATATTCGGGCACCTCTCCACTGGCCTCACGAGTGGCTACGGAGCGCATATAGATATTGGGGTGCTCAATGGCATTCATACGGATGCGGTCGCCGAGGAGGGCGCCGCCGGTCTTACGCCGGGTGGGATCCACGGCGATAATGGCAATCTTCAACTTGTCCTGCTGACCGATACGGAAACGGCGAATCAGTTCGTCCGTGAGGGAAGATTTTCCTGAGCCGCCGGTGCCGGTGATACCCAGCACTGGAATACTCTTCTCTTGCCCCTCCAGCGCGACGCCGATCTCATCCAGCAGTGCCTGATCGGCCTTACCGTTTTCAAGGCGGGTGATGATCTGGGAGAGGGCGCGGCGGCTGCCTTCTACAACCGGTTGTATGCTGGTGGGGGCGTGGTCGCAGAGGTCAAAATCACTCCTGTTGAGGGTGTCCTTGATCATTCCCTGCAGCCCCATCTTGCGGCCGTCCTCTGGGGAGTAGATACGGGTGACGCCGTAGGCGTGCAGCTCCTCAATCTCCTCCGGCACAATCACACCGCCGCCGCCGGCAAAGATCTGTATGTGTTCGTCGCCGCTCTCTTTGAGCATATCCACCATGTACTTGAGATACTCCAGATGGCCGCCCTGATAGGAGCTGATGGCAATTCCCTGAACGTCCTCCTGGCGTGCGGCATCGACAATCTCCGCCACTGAGCGGTTGTGGCCGAGGTGGATCACCTCAGCACCCGAAGATTGCAAAATACGGCGCATGATATTGATCGAGGCGTCATGGCCATCGAACAGGCTGGCGGCTGTTACAAAACGGATATTGTTATCGTAACGCTTCGTTTTTACATTGTTTTTCGACATGGTGGTATCATCTGTTGGTTTCTCCTGCAGGCTCTCCAGTGATGGCCGGTACGGCTATGGCACATCTACCCTATGGCTGGAGCTTTTCTGATAGTCATTAACCTACATAACGTTTACGTTAACGTCAACAATAGTCTATGCTGTAACTGCCGACTGTTTATAGGGTGACGGGATAGAGATAGAATATGGAGAAAATAGACCAACAAGCCCCTGGGGTTGAAGATAAAGGCACTATGAAAGATACCTCCTATTCTATCTCTGAATTAGCTAAAGAGTACGACGTAACCCCAAGAGCGATCCGTTTCTACGAAGATCAGGGGCTGATGGCGCCCTCACGCAAGGGGCGGCGGCGCGTCTATACCGAACGTGACCGGATTCGTCTGAAACTGATACTGCGGGGTAAGCGCATCGGCTTCTCTCTCTCCGAGGTCAAAACGGTCTTCGATCTCTACGACAGCGCACCCGGCGAAGAGGGGCAGTTGCACTACCTCATCGATATGCTGAAAGATCGCCGCAAAATGCTGGAGCAGCAGCGTCGGGATATTGATGTTGTCCTCCATGATATGAAGGATGTGGAGAAACGGGCTAAAACAGCACTGGGAGCCCTAAACGAGAAGTAAGGGCCGCAGAAAAAATAACTATCTAATCTTTAGCAGTGCTTTCAATTCTCAGGGGGCGGGCGTGTTTTCGCTACTTGTTGGGTTAATGCCAATCTGCGGCAATCCGTGACTACATCTCAACTGTCGGCTCTTCCAGCGCCTACCCCTCTACAACCGTGGTGGCTGAGACTCCCAGGTTATAGGCTATTCTCCTGTCAACCGGATACCATCCTTTTCTAGGGTGATAACCCGCTGTTTATATAATCCGCCAATAGCTTTTTTAAATGCCCCTTTGCTCATACCGAAGAGATCGGAAATCATCTGTGGATCAGACTTGTCATGCACCGGTGCAAAACCGTTGTGCTTGTTAAGGTAGACGAGAATGATCCTGGCGTATTTATCACGAGTCTCTTTCCCCCCTTGAAGGCTTAGGTCAATCTTTCCATCGGGCCGAATACGTTTGATAAATCCCTTTTTGTATTGACCAAAACTCAGGCGCTGGAATACTTCGTCTTTATACAGCACTCCCCAGTGGCTGTGGTTGACAATGGCTTTAAAACCCAGCTCGGTAGTGTTGGCGATGATCAGATCGACCTGCTGCTGCGGGCGGAAATCGTGGGGACGCTCATCATCAAGAAACTTGTCGATCTTCGATGACGCAACAATACGGCCATCGTTCTTGTCGATGTAGAGGTAGACGATATACGATTTGCCCACTTCCATCGGCCGATGCTGCTCGGCAAAAGGCGCCAGTACATCCTTCTCCAGCCCCCAATTCAGAAAGGCGCCAAAATCGTTGCTGTCCACCACCATGAGGTAGGCAAACTGCCCCACCTCGGCCTTGGGGTTTTTGGTAGTGGCTACCGGCCGATCTTCAGAGTCTAGGTAGAGAAAGACCTCGATGGCATCATCTACAGCGAGGGCATCGGGAACATACCTGCGTGGCAACAGCACCTCGCCGAGATTCTCTGCATCCAGGTAGGCGCCAAAGGCCAACAGCTTTGTCACGTTCAGTGTGTAGGTTCGGCCGATCTGGATCATCTTCTATCTCTTGGCAAAAATGGATTTCTTTTGGATGCATCTGTATCTATCACCGGAGACGGTGTCAGATTTAGCCAGGCAGTGGCTTGTTGCTACCATACCACGAACAAATCGAACTCCGATCTGAATCCAATTTACATAGTATCTGTCAGGAAATAAAAAAAGCACAACACGGAGAGCTCAGAGGAGGTGCAGAGTACGCTAAAAATGGGCTATATTTTTCAATCGGCACTTTACGTTAACGTCAATTTGTGATCCCCTATTGTCCATAGAGCTAATCCACGTTTGCTGTCGGCCTACCCCTGGTTGGGCAACACCCGGTGTGCAGTCATAAAGACCTTAATATGAGTAATGAAATCATAGAGATACGCTGGCACGGTCGCGGCGGGCAGGGGGCGATTACCGCTGCAAAAGTGGTTGCCCAGGCAGCTTTTCTGGCGGGATACGGGGGTGCTGTTATGGCTCCCACTTTCGGCACAGAGCGGCGTGGAGCGCCGGTTCACACCTCGCTGAAGATCGCCCGGGAGAAGATCACCGACCTCTCACCGATCAAGTGTCCCGATATTGTGGTGGTGCTCGATTATATGATCACCTCCGAGGTGGATGTCACTGCGGGTCTGAAGCCCAACGGTCTGGTGGTGATCAATACCAACCGACCTGCCGCCACTCTGGGTCTCGATGAGTTCTGTATTGCAACGGTGGATGTGGCAAGCATAGCCGAGGCTGCGGGTCTGCGTCGTGGTGTGATCAATACCGGCATCATCGGCGCCTTCGGCCGCGCCTCCGGGCTGATCACTATCGACCTGCTCGCCGAGTGTATCGAACAGGAGTTCCAGACCCGCAGGCCCAGGGAGAATGCCCAGGCGGCAAGGGACTGTTATCAACAAACACAAATTACCGACTGAAAAGAAAATGCCAAACAGATCTCTGGATATTCTTACCGCCAATGGCGAAGCCGGTGCTGGCGATGCCGGAAACACTGGCTCCTGGCGGGTGGAGCGGCCGATTATTGATATGTCGCTCTGTACCCCTGCAAAGCGGGGTAAGCCTTCCTGTCACCTCTGCTGGCTCTACTGCCCGGATGGGGTGATCAGTAAGGATCTGGAACCGCAGATCCTGATGAAGTACTGCAAGGGGTGTGGCATCTGCGCCGAAGAGTGTCCCACCAAGGCCATTGTGATGGTGGCCGAAACTGAATTCAGCGGAGAGTGACTGTGTCTGTAACTGTTATCGAATCGGGTAATGTGACTGCTGCTACGGCGGTGAAGCTCGCCCGGGCGGATGTGATCGCCGCTTACCCCATCACCCCCCAGACCCCTCTCACCGAAAAGCTCTCACAACTGATTGATGCTGGCGAGATGGATGCGGAGTATGTGGCGGTGGAGAGTGAGCACAGCGCCATGGCGGTCTGCATCGGCGCCGCCAGTGCTGGAGCCCGCGCCTTTACGGCAACCTCCGCCAACGGCCTGCTCTACATGAGTGAGCAGCTCCACTGGGCAGCGGGAGCCCGCCTGCCGCTGGTGATGTGTGTGGTCAATCGGGGAGTGGGTGCGCCCTGGACGGTGTGGAATGACCATCAGGACTCCATATCCCAGCGGGATGCCGGTTGGATTCAGATCTATGTCAAGGATCACCAGGAGATCATGGATACCACCCTAAAGGCCTTCCGGCTGGCGGAGGAGGTGAGTATCCCGGTGATGGTCTGTTACGACGGCTACTATCTTTCCCACACCTACATGCCCTACGAGGTGCCTGATCAGGAGCTGGTGGATCGCTTTCTTCCACCTTATCAGTACCGCCACACGCTGAACCCTCAGGCGCCGGAAAACCTCAACTCAGTCACCATGCCCGATCCCCGGCTGGATATTCACGGCAAGATGGCTCCCAGCTATATGGATATCCGCCACAACCTGCACCAGGAGTTGCTCTCCGTCATTGACCATTTCGATAAGGTGGATCGGGCGTTCGAGGCGATATTCGGCCGTGGTGGCACCCCGCTGGTGGAGCCCTATCGCTGTGATGGTGCAGAGCACATCGTCATCGCCATGGGTACTCTGGCCAACCAGTTCAGAGATGTGGTGGATCAACTGCGGGAGCAGGACGGTGTGAGTGTCGGCCTCCTGGCGATCCATCTCTACCGGCCTTTTCCAAATGAGCTGGTGCGCAAACTGCTGAGTGAGAAAAAGGGAGTTATCGTCTACGAAAAGGCGCTGAGCTACGGTAATCAGGGGGCACTGTTCGGCGACATCAAAGCGGCCCTCTACCCCTGCAGGCAAAGGCCGTGGGTGAGCAACTTTATCGTCGGCCTGGGTGGGCGCGAGATAGATACCGGTGAACTGCTAGGCAGTTTGAAAAGAAGCTGCGAGACCAGCGCCCCCCCAATGGATGACACACCCGAGTGGATCGGATTGCAGGTGACCCCCCAATGACCACTGCCACAAAAAAGACCACCGCTGTCTCTCTCACTGCGGAAGAGTATATGTACCCTGGGAACCGGGCCTGTACCGGCTGCACCCTCAACACTCTCTACCGGGTGGGGCTGAAGGCGATCGGACGTGACGCCATCTTTATTGTCCCACCCAGTTGTCTCACTGTAGTTCAGGGGCTCTACCCCATCGCCTCATCGCAGATGCCGGTACTCAATGTCACCTTCGCCTCCACAGCCGCTGCGGCCACTGGGGTACTGGCGGCAATGAGGCGGTTGAAGAAACCAACTCAGGTGGTTGCCTGGGCCGGCGATGGCGGCACTGCGGATATCGGTTTGCAAGCCCTCTCAGCCGCCATCGAGCGGGTCGAGGATTTTATCTACATCTGCTACGACAACGAAGCCTACATGAATACCGGCGTGCAGCGCTCCAGCACAACTCCCAAGGGGGTGCTCACCAACAATACCGCCCAGGGGAAGGTTGAGCAGAAGAAGGATCTGCCGGCGATTGTGGCGGCTCACAATCCCGCTTATGTCGCCACCTGTTCCGCCTCCTTTCCGCTGGATTTTCATGACAAGCTGTTGAAGGCGAAGCAGATCAAGGGCTTCAAATATATTCATATTCACACCCCCTGTCCTCCCGGTTGGGGGGTTGAAGACCGCATGGCCATTGCGGTGGGTAGGGCAGCGGTGGAGAGCGGTCTCTACGATCTCTATGAGATAGAAAATGGCGAAATGCGTCTTACCGGCCCATCGGAGAAGGCGCTGAGAAAGCGTAAGCTTCCCCCGGTCAGCGATTACTTTGATATGCAGACTCGCTTCAAAGCGCTATCCCAAGAGAGTATTCAGACGCTTCAGGCGGAGGTTGATGAGCGCTGGGTCGGTTATCGCGAGCGTATCACTTAATCCTGGATTCCATCGTGGTTCGAGAAACCGCTCCTACAGGGCAGAACCGCGACAGGCCCCGTCGTAGGAGTGAACTTGTTCGCGAAGAGCTTGTTTCGAAGCTGATCGCGAACAAGCTCGCTCTCGACTTCAGGGTAAGTTGTATGGAGTCAGTTTCAGTTAAGAGACCCCTTTTGCCAATAGGATCTGCACCAGTTCGGGGTGTTCCTCCCGCATATTGCTGATCTCGTTGTTTTCCAACTCCTGCAGGGCCTGGATCACAACTGCAGAGAGTTCACTGAGATCGCGCATGAGTGCTGTGATCTGCTGGCTGTTGCCGCCTTCATTTGCTGTCGCAATCAGTTCCCGGCCAATTTCATGCAGACGGCGATGGGGCTCTTCAAGGGCGTCGAATAAGCTGTTTCCCGCGTATTCCAGTTTCTGTCCGTAGTACC
>JBEVXT010000334.1:15825-19939 GCA_040505955.1 Sedimenticola sp.
TCCCGGCCAATTTCATGCAGACGGCGATGGGGCTCTTCAAGGGCGTCGAATAAGCTGTTTCCCGCGTATTCCAGTTTCTGTCCGTAGTACCATTTTCCCAAGCGGCAGGTGGTGTGATCATGATCATTCGCTGCGATTATTGGATCCACGCTGCTTCTCTCCCCCTCCGAAAAACTCCTGAAAAAAACCGACTCCATAAGCGCCTTGCGCCATTGAATATGGTCGAGTTGGGCCATGTGGAACAGGCCTAGACGCAGTGCTGGCCAATGTCGCTCCTTGCTGGAAAAAGCGAGGTACTTATCCAGAGGCAGTGGCCGGCTTATCCAGTAGCCCTGGCCTGTCGTGCAGCCAGCATTCTGCAAAAAAACGTAGGAGTCACGGCTCTCAATTCCCTCCGCCACGATATCCATTCCAAGGGAGTGGGCCATGCGTATGCTGGAGAGGGCGATGGTTCGGTTCTTTCCCGATGTGCGCATGCGGCTGATGATGCCCTGATCCAGCTTTACCGCAGAAAACGGCAGCTGGCCAAGCATATCGAGGCTCGAGAAGCCAGTGCCGAAGTCATCCATCTCCAGGCCGACCCCCAGCTCTTCAAGCCTTTTGAGGTTGCCAGCGGTATGCTCATCACTTTCAAGAATCACCGACTCGGTCAGCTCGATACGAAGGGAGGCGATATTCACCTGGTGGTCCCGGGCCGCCTGTTCGATGGTGTCTACCAGCAGCGGGCTGGAAAAGTCCTTGGCGGATGCATTGAAGGAGACCGTAAGGGCCGGGTTGAGATCGTTGATAATGACCATGTCCCTGATTAGCTTGGAGATCATGCTGATCGTGATCTCTTTGATAAAGCCGGAGGATTCCGCCAGTGGGATGAAATGGATGGGGGAGATGAGTTCGGTGTCTGATTTTTTCCAGCGGATCAGCGCCTCAGCTCCACTCAGGGTACCGGTCACCATTGAGACCTGGGGCTGATAGAAGTAGACAAACTCGTCGTTTGCCACTGCTTTTGCCAGATCAACCAGGGTGATGTTATCGCTGTTCACCAGGTTCTTCTCCTGTACCGGTTATTGTTAGGCCGTATGTCTGTGGGCCGTTATCAGGTCATTCACCTACAGTATATCGGTTTCGGCAAGGGAAGGAGACTCCATATCTTCCCAGCCCGGAACCATGGCTGAGTGGTGACGAGGCTTCTTTACACAAGCGCCCACCCTACAGGGTAAATAGTAGATGAGATTTTAGATTCTGGGTTGGTAACTATTCAGATCACCCCCCAAATACGCCATTTCTGCGTTACAAAATGATCATTTACCCTTGTAAACTCACATTTTGCGCCTTGAACTGATGAATTTTAGGGGCAATCTGAATAGTTACTACATAGTGCTGAATAGTTACCTGCAACGGGCATGACCACACTTCTAAGTTGACGTTAACGTAAACGTAAGGTATCTTTTCCCTCAGTCATCCATAGGCCTATTCACGGCTTTTATGCAGGTTCACTTGGGGGAGCAGGTAGTGTCCCCCTAATGTCCCTGCGGCGTTGAAGGACATACGTTTATGATTCATCTGCCTGCACTCAATTTTGATCTCGGGGAGACCGTTGAGATGCTTCGTGATGCGGTTAGGGAGTTTGCCGCTGCGGAGATCGCCCCTCTCGCCGTAGAGATCGATAAGAACAACGAGTTTCCCAACCACCTGTGGAAGGAGCTGGGTGATATGGGGTTGCTCGGCGTCACCGTGGAGGAGGCGTACGGCGGCAGCGATATGGGGTATCTCGCCCATATCGTCGCGGTGGAGGAGATCAGTCGCGCCTCCGCCTCAGTCGGCTTAAGCTACGGCGCCCACTCCAACCTCTGTATTAATCAGATCAGCCGCAACGGCAGTGAAGCGCAGAAGGCGTTGTATCTGCCAAAGCTTGTCAGTGGCGAGCATATCGGCGCCCTCGCCATGACTGAGCCGGGTGCCGGTTCCGATATCGTCAGCATGCGACTGAAAGCGGAAGAGAGAGGGGATCACTACCTCCTCAACGGCAATAAAATGTGGATCACCAATGGCCCGGATGCCGATGTTATGGTGGTCTACGCTAAAACCGACGCTGATCTTGGGCCGAAAGGCATTACCGCCTTTATCGTCGAGCGAGAGCATGGTGTAAAAAGCGCACAGAAGCTGGATAAGCTGGGTATGCGTGGTTCCAATACCGGCGAGCTGGTATTTGAAGATGTGATGGTGCCAAAAGAGAACGTACTGGGTGAAGTGAACGGCGGGGTGCGGGTGCTGATGAGTGGTCTCGACTACGAACGTGCCGTACTCTCCGGTGGTCCCCTTGGCATCATGCAGGCGTGCATGGATGTGGTAGTGCCCTATATTCATGAGCGCAAACAGTTTGGCCGCTCCATCGGTGAGTTTGAGCTGATGCAGGGGAAGATGGCGGATATGTACACCACCATGAATGCCTGCAAGGCGTATGTCTACGCCCTGGGTAAAGCGTGCGACCGCAAAGAGACCACAAGAAAAGATGCCGCTGGTGCCATTCTCTACGCCGCCGAGAAAGCAACCTGGATGGCGCTTGAAGCGATCCAAACCCTGGGCGGCAATGGTTATATCAATGAGTACCCCACCGGTCGTCTGCTGCGCGATGCCAAGCTCTACGAGATAGGAGCGGGCACCTCGGAAATTCGCCGCATGCTGATCGGGCGGGAGTTGTTTAGAGAGACTGCTTGACGGTTATCAGTTGTCAGTTATCAGTTATCAGTTATCAGTTGTCAGAAACAGATGAAGTGCGGGATATACAACTGCATGGGTGGAGAGGGTAGAGTGGTGGAGGAAGTATAAGTATAACTGTAAATTTCCCTACCACCTTCAACGCAATCGACTCCGACCCCTGGTGAAAAGACCCTCTTAGCCGGGGCTACTGAATAGTTACAATATTGTGTACTCTGCTTTACTTTGCGATCTTTGCATCCCGTTTATTATTTTAGAAAATCCGGAGCTTTATACTAATGAGTGATCCCATCGTTATCGTCAGCGCCGCTCGCACCCCCATGGGTGGTTTTCAGGGCGTACTCTCACCACTCACCGCATCGCAATTAGGGGCTGCCGCTATCAGCGCTGCCGTCGAGCGAGCCGGAATTGCTGGCGATGATGTGCAAGAGGTGATCATGGGTAACGTCCTGCCCGCTGGCCAGGGTCAGGCACCCGCCCGTCAGGCGAGCCTGGGCGCTGGGTTGCCGCTGGGTGTCGGCTGTACCACCATCAACAAGATGTGCGGCTCCGGTATGAAGGCGGCAATGTTCGCCCATGATTTGCTTATGGCCGGGGTTAACGATGTGATGGTTGCCGGCGGCATGGAGAGCATGACCAATGCTCCCTACCTGTTACCCAAGGCGCGGGGTGGTCTGCGCATGGGGCACGGTCAGGTGATTGACCACATGTTTATGGATGGCCTGGAGGATGCCTACGACAAAGGGCGTCTGATGGGTGTCTTTGCCGAGAACTGTGCCGACAGATACAGCTTCAGCCGCGAGGAGCAGGATGCCTTTGCCATCACCTCCCTGCAGCGCGCACAGCAGGCTATCACCAGTGGCAGCTTTAAATCTGAAATCACAGCGGTCACAGTAAAGAGCCGCAAGGGTGAAGTGGTGGTGGATACAGACGAGCAACCAGGCAACGCCAGGCCGGACAAAATTCCAACCCTGCGCCCGGCCTTCCGTAAAGATGGGACGGTGACCGCCGCCAACGCCAGTTCCATCTCCGACGGCGGCGCGGCTCTGGTGATGATGCGCCGTTCGGATGCACAGAAGCGGGGGCTGACACCGAAAGCGGTGATTCTGGGCCACACCACCCATGCTCATGAGCCCGCCTGGTTTACTACAGCACCCGTATCGGCCATGCAGTCATTGCTGGCGAAGGTGGGGTGGGGTGCCGATGAGGTGGATCTTTATGAGGTGAATGAGGCCTTCGCAGTAGTCACCATGGCTGCCATGCGTGAACTCAACATCGATCATGAGAAGGTCAATGTCCACGGTGGCGCTTGTGCGCTGGGCCATCCTATCGGCGCATCGGGTGCCCGTATCCTGGTCACCCTGCTGGCGGCCCTGGAGGAGCGTGGCCTGAAACGTGG
>JBEVXT010000334.1:20039-26736 GCA_040505955.1 Sedimenticola sp.
AGCTAAAATGATCCTGACCGAAGAACAGACCATGATCCGCGATGTGGCAAGGGACTTTGCCCGGGAACGCCTCGCTCCCAATGCCGCCGAGTGGGACAAGAATGCAACTTTTCCGGCCGAGGCGCTGAAGGAGATGGCGGAGCTGGGCTTCTACGGCATTTTTGTTCCGGAGGAGTGGGGTGGGGCGGGAGCGGACTACGTCTCCTTCGCTCTGGCGATTGAAGAGGTCGCCGCCGGAGACGGCGCCTGTTCCACCATCCTCAGCGTCAACAACTCCCTGGTCTGCGGTATTCTTCTGAAGTATGGAACGGATGAGCAGAAGGAGCGCTTTCTCAAACCGCTGGCTACCGGCGGTATGCTCGGCGCCTTCTGTCTTACCGAACCCCAGGCGGGTTCCGATGCCGCTGCACTGCGCATGCGTGCGGAGAGAGACGGCGACGATTATCTGCTCAACGGTGTAAAGCAGTTCATCACCTCCGGGGTAAATGCCCAACTGGCGATTGTCTTTGCCGTTACCGATCCCGAAGCGGGTAAAAAGGGCATCAGCTGCTTTCTCGTTCCCACCGATACGCCGGGCTACCAGGTTGCCTCTGTTGAGGAGAAGCTGGGGCAGCATGCATCAGATACGGCACAGATTCTCTTTGAGGATTGCCGTATACCCAAAGAGTTTATGATCGGCAATCCCGGTGATGGTTATAAGCTGGCGCTCTCCAATCTGGAGTCGGGTCGCATCGGTATTGCCTCCCAGTCGGTGGGGATGGCGCGTGCCGCTTATGAAAACGCTCTGAGCTATGCCAAGGAGCGCGAGACCTTCGGTAAGCCGATTATCAAGCACCAGGCGGTGGCGTTTCGCCTTGCCGATATGGCGACACAGGTGGAGGTGGCCCACCAGATGGTGATGCACGTCGCCGCCCTGCGTGATGCCGGTGAACCCTGCCTGAAAGAGGCGTGTATGGCCAAGCTCTTTGCCTCGGAGATGGCTGAAAAGGTCTGCTCCAATGCCATTCAGGTACTTGGTGGCTACGGCTACCTGAAAGATTTCCCGGTGGAGCGCATCTATCGTGATGTACGCATCGCCCAGATTTATGAAGGAACCAGTGATATTCAGCGCCTTGTCATAGCGCGACAGATCGAGGCGGAGTGATTTGAAAAACCGGAACGCAGAGGGTTCACACCCATGAGCATTATTAAAAGCGCAATCAACCCCCGCGCTGACGGCTATCTTGCCAATCGGCAGGCGATGCAGGTATTGATGGATGATCTGCGCGACAAGGTGGCCGTTATCTCACAGGGGGGGGGCGAGCGCTCTCGCGAACGGCACCTGAGTCGCGGCAAACTGCTGCCACGGGAACGTATCCGCCTGTTGCTGGATACCGGCTCTCCCTTTCTCGAACTCTCCCAGTTTGCCGCCCACGGTATGTACGATGGTGCGGTGCCAGCTGCCGGCATTATCACCGGCATCGGCCGGATCTCCGGGCAGGAGTGCCTGATCATAGCCAATGACGCCACGGTCAAGGGGGGCAGCTATTATCCGTTGACGGTAAAGAAACACCTGCGCGCCCAGGATATCGCCCGCGAGAATTACCTGCCCTGTATCTACCTGGTGGAATCCGGCGGGGCCCACCTGCCCAGTCAGGATGAGGTGTTCCCCGATCGGGATCACTTCGGTCGCATCTTCTACAATCAGGCTAACCTCTCCGCCAACGGTATCCCCCAAGTGGCGGTGGTGATGGGTTCCTGTACCGCCGGTGGCGCTTATGTGCCGGCGATGTCCGACGAGAGCATCATCGTGCGTAACCAGGGAACCATCTTTCTCGGTGGGCCGCCGCTGGTGAAAGCTGCTACCGGCGAGGTGGTCAGCGCCGAGGAGTTGGGTGGCGCGGATGTCCACTCACGCACCTCCGGTGTGACCGATCATTATGCCGTGAGCGATGCCCATGCTCTCGGTTTGGCGCGCCGCTCGGTGGCCAATCTCAACCGGATCAAGCCAGCGCAGTTGGCAACCCTTGAGCCCCGTGAGCCCCTCTACGCCGCTGAAGAGCTGTATGGCGTCATGCCGGGTGATCTGCGCACTCCCTTTGATATCCGCGAGGTGATTGCACGGGTGGTGGATGGCAGTGAGTTCGATGAGTTCAAAAAGCTCTATGGCACCACCCTGGTGTGTGGTTTTGCCCATATTCACGGCTACCCGGTGGGCATTATCGCCAACAACGGCATCCTCTTCTCTGAGTCCGCCCTCAAGGGGGCGCACTTTGTCGAACTCTGTGCCCAGCGCGGCATCCCCCTGATTTTTCTGCAGAACATCACCGGCTTTATGGTGGGCAGAAAGTATGAGGAGGGAGGTATCGCCAAGGATGGAGCAAAAATGGTGACGGCGGTGGCCTGTGCCAAGGTGCCCAAGTTCACCGTCATCATCGGCGGCAGTTTCGGCGCCGGCAACTACGCCATGTGCGGCCGCGCCTACGGCGCCCGCTTCCTCTGGAGCTGGCCCAACGCCCGCGTCTCGGTGATGGGGGGCGAGCAGGCGGCGAATGTACTGGGGCAGATCAAGCGTGATGCCATGACCAAGCGCGGTGAGCAGTGGCCGGAGTCGGACGAGGAGGCTTTCAAAGCGCCGATCCGGGAACAGTATGAGCATCAGGGCCACCCCTACTATGCTAGTGCAAGGCTCTGGGATGACGGCATCATCGACCCTGTCGATACCCGCCGGGTGCTGGGGCTTGGTCTCTCCGTATCGCTCAATGCACCCATAGAGAAGACCACCTTTGGTATTTTCAGGATGTGATCATGACAGGCGTAACACTCAGTCTCGATAAGCGTGATGTGGCGACACTGACCATCGACCGTGCGGAAGTGCATAACGCTTTCGATGATCAGCTGATAGAGCAGTTATTGGAGGCCCTCGATCAGGTGGAGCTGGAGCCGAAGATCAGGGCGCTGATTTTGCGCTCCAACGGCAACAACTTCTCCGCCGGTGCAGATCTGCGCTGGATGCGCCGCATGGCCGACTATAGCCGTGAGGAGAACCATGCCGATGCCATGAAGCTGGCACGGCTGATGAAGAAACTCAATCGCCTGAGCCGCCCGACGGTTGCCCAGGTGCAGGGTGCCGCACTGGGGGGTGGCGTTGGCCTTGTTGCCTGCTGTGATATTGCAGTGGCGGCGGCTGATGCGGTCTTCGCTCTCTCGGAGGTGCGCCTGGGACTGATACCGGCGGTAATCTCCCCCTATGTTATCGCCGCCATTGGAGAACGGGCGGCCCGGCGTTACTTCCTTACTGCCGAGCGCTTTAATGCGGTCGAGGCCCATCGTCTCGGTCTTGTCCATGAGATAGTGGATGAGACGGCCCTGGACGGGGCGGCCAACGCAATGGTTGATCACCTGCTTAAGGGTGGCCCCGCAGCACTGACCTCTGCCAAGGAGTTGATCTTCTCGGTAGCCCGTCAGCCCATCACTAATGAACTGATTATCGATACGGCTGAACGTATCACCGACATCCGTGCTTCGGAGGAGGGACGGGGTGGTGTTACCGCCTTCCTGCAGAAGCGTGCGGCGCCTTGGAGTGAATGATGTTTGAGAAGATTCTAATCGCCAACCGAGGGGAGATTGCCTGCCGCGTCGCCCGCACGGCACGACTTATGGGTATCGCTACCGTTGCAGTTTATTCGGAGCCCGATGCCAAAGCCCGCCATGTCAATCTCTGTGACGAGGCGTGGCTGATCGGCCCGGCAGCGGCCCGTGACAGCTACCTTAAGGCCGAGAAAATCCTGGAAGTGGCAAAAGCCTCCGGCGCACAGGCGATTCATCCCGGCTACGGTTTTCTCTCCGAGAATGCCGCATTTTCAGCCGCCTGCAATGACGCGGGTATCACCTTTATTGGTCCGCCGGAGGCAGCAATCATCGCCATGGGCTCCAAAAGTGAGGCTAAAAAGGTGATGAGCAAGGCGGGTGTGCCGCTGGTTCCCGGCTATCATGGCGATGACCAGTCTCCCGACCTGCTGCAGCAGGAGGCGGATACCATGGGTTATCCGCTGCTGATCAAAGCGACAGCCGGTGGCGGTGGCAAGGGGATGCGGGTGGTGGAGCGCAGTGACGCATTTGCCGCTGCCCTGGAGTCGGTTCGTCGTGAAGCACTCTCCTCGTTCGGTGATGAAAGGGTGTTGCTGGAGCGCTATCTGACCTCCCCCCGGCATGTCGAGATGCAGGTTTTTGCCGACACCCATGGAAATCTGGTGCATCTGTTTGAGCGCGACTGCTCGGTGCAGCGTCGCCATCAGAAGGTGCTGGAAGAGGCGCCGGCGCCCGGTATGACCACTCAACTGCGGCAGCAGATGGGTGAGGCGGCGATCAACGCTGCCAGAGCCATCGGCTACGTTGGGGCGGGTACCGTGGAGTTTCTTCTCGGCAGTGATGGCAGCTTCTATTTCATGGAGATGAATACCCGCCTTCAGGTGGAGCATCCGGTAACCGAGATGATCACCGGTCAGGATCTGGTGGAGTGGCAACTGCGGGTTGCCGCCGGTGAAACACTGCCCCTTAAGCAGGAGGCGCTGCAGATCTCCGGCCACGCCTTCGAGGCGCGGGTCTATGCCGAAATCCCGGAGCGGGACTTTCTTCCTGCCACCGGCTTTCTGCACCGCCTTCAGCCACCCGCTGAAAACGCTCATGTACGGGTCGACACCGGAGTGGAACAGGGGGATGAGGTGAGCATCCACTACGACCCGATGATCGCAAAACTGATTGTCTGGGATCGGGATCGTAGCGCCGCCCTGCGACGCATGCGCAGTGCTCTCGGCGACTACTGTATCGCCGGTCTCAATAACAACCTGGAGTTTCTCTCCTCACTTTGCGCCCATCCAGCGTTCGAGGCGGCGGAGCTGGATACCGGTTTTATCGACAGGCACTACGACCAGCTGTTTGCAGTCAAAGAGGCGCTACCGGATGAGGTGCTTGCTCTTGCTGCTCTCTACGAACTGTTGGGCGAACAGCAGCAGATCGCCTCCGCCCGGGCCGGATCCAGCGACCCCTGGTCACCCTGGGGCGACAGCAGCGGCTGGCGCCTTAATCAGGATAACTTTCACCGTATCCACCTGCAGATGCCCGATCTCACTGTCGATGTTACCGCCCACTACTGGGATAGCGGCTTTCTGCTGGAGTTGCCTACGGGAGATGTGCTGGTTGCCGGAGAGCTGGGTGAGAACGGTGACCTCTTGGCGGATATCGGCGGCAGAAGAGTCAGGGCCTCCACTTTCAAACACGACAATGAGTTGACCATTCTCTACCAGGGCCGAGCCTGGTGTCTCACCCTTTACGATCCCCGTCTTGATGCCCTGGAAGACGAAGGTGGGACGGGTGGCCTCACTGCCCCCATGCCCGGCACCGTGGTTGCCGTCAAGGTGGCAGAGGGTGACGAGGTGATGCAGGGGGATCCGCTGATGGTGGTGGAGGCGATGAAGATGGAGCACAGCATCGCCGCCAACCTGGATGGGCGGGTGAAGAGTCTCTTCTACCAGGTGGGTGACCAGGTGGAAGAGGGTGACGAGTTATTGCTGCTTGAAGAGAGAGTATGAAGTCATCTGTGACCATTCTTGCCGCAACCTCAAGATGAAAATGGAGAAGTCATGAAGTTCCCGGAACAGGTCAAAATTGTCGAAGTGGGGCCTCGTGACGGCTTGCAGAACGAGGCCAAACAGGTACCCGTCGAGACCCGGGTAGAACTGATCGAACGTCTCGCCGCCGCCGGTCTGCCAGTGGTCGAGGTGGGTAGCTTTGTCTCACCCAAGTGGGTGCCGCAGATGGCTGGCAGTGATCAGGTTTACCAGCGGCTGAAAAAAGCCCAAGGGGTCAGCTACCCGATGCTGGTGCCCAATATGAAAGGGTTGGAAGGGGCATTGACGGCGGGGGTCAAAGAGATCGCCCTCTTCAGTGCCGTCTCGGAAAGTTTCACCAAAAAAAATATCAACAGCACCATCGACGAGAGCCTTGAGCGCTACGGCAGCGTGATGGAAACAGCGCTGCAGGAGGGGCTGAAGGTACGCGGTTATGTCTCCTGTGTTCTGGGTTGTCCCTATGAGGGGGAAGTTGCTCCGGCAGTGGTGGCCCAGGTCGCCTCCCGGCTCCATCAAATGGGCTGCTACGAGATCTCTCTGGGAGACACCATAGGCACCGGTACGCCGGTAAAAACGGAAGCGATGATCAGGAGGGTCACCGAAGTTGTACCAGTCGAGCAGTTGGCGGTTCATTTTCACGATACTTACGGCCAGGGGCTGGCAAATATTCTGGTCGCGTTGCAACTGGGAGTCACCACCATCGACAGCGCCGTCGCCGGTCTTGGTGGCTGCCCCTACGCCAAGGGTGCCTCCGGTAACGTCGCCACCGAGGACGTGCTCTACATGCTCAACGGCATGGGTATAACCACCGGAGTGGATATGAACAGACTGCTGAAAGCCGGTCGCTTTATCTGCGACTACCTGGAAAGCCCCACCAACTCCCGGGTGGCGAAAGCACTGCTATAGCCGAATACATTTGTAACTATTCAGCACGGTAATCCGGAACTCAAATGTAGGAGCGAACTTGTTCGCGAAGAGCACGTTTCGTAGTCCATCGCGAACAAGTTCGCTCCTACAACACCTCTATTCCGCCCTAAACTATGGTTTTCAGGGTTTGGCACAGAGCCGCTTTTGTAGGAGCGAACTTG
>JBEVXT010000335.1:0-1623 GCA_040505955.1 Sedimenticola sp.
CGCTTAATGTGCCGTTCAGATCCAGGGTGCTGTAGCAAGTGGCCTTTTTTTGACTCTTTTTATGGTTGCGGTGTTGTATATATCCATCCGCGTTCAGATTCTCAAGTTGAGCACCGATTTTTTCAAAACGGGGCGTTAGCCAAGTTTTACCCGCGAGCTGGGTCAGCTCGTAGATCGAACTGCGTTCACTTTTGGTGGCCTTTCCCCAACCGTTTTGTTTTTTCAGGTCCATGATCAGATCGTGACGTTTCTGTTTGCCGGAAGGGTCTTTTCGAGTGATGACCGGATTGGCTCGTAAACTGAAAGCCAATTTTTGCCCGCTATGTAATTTTGGGCTATATGCTTGTTGCGCGATTTGCCAGATGTTGTCTTGGTCTTTCGGTATGCGCTTTGAGACCAGGTAAAACAGTGGCCAGCCATTGTGGTCATCACGGCGGAAGATAAAGTCACGTCTGGCGTTCGGATCATCATCAAAGAGTCGCCAGAGCATTTGATGCTCCTTGTAGCTGTCGCCCTTGCAGAGTTGGTGTGCCAATGAACCTGTGTTGGCGTCTGTGCGTAAACGGATGCGACTGAAATACATGCTTATTCCTCCCTGAGTTTTGATGCATAGTGTTCGTTGCGGGTATCGAATTGCCAGCGCTTACGGTTGCGTAGCCGGTCCCGGCGTGGATAGATCATGTCTGTTTTGATGCCCGGTTCCATCTCGTCTTCCTCCCAGTAGTAACGGAGGTGTTTTGGTGTTGGTAACCCATGGCCGTACTGGTGCAGATCCTCGGTTACTTGTTGCAGTCGTTCTGTAACTGGGGGGTAGGCATCGAAAGCGGTTTTTAGATCTTCCTTTTGGATTATCTTGGGTTGTAGGGGCAGGGCCAACGGGCAGGACTTGCGGCCAAGGTAGAGTGGCAGGGCAGGTTTTTTTAGGGCGTCGGCCATCGATTGCAGGTGGATGGGTGGGTTAGCTGTCGCAGAGAGGGCAATGGTAACGGCAGCATCGGTGCGATAATCGCGTTGGGAGAGAATGGTGTGCAGTTTGCTGGCGTTCAGTTCATCCCGGCGGGTGTAGTGCCTGACTTTACGCTGCTGTGGGGGGACCTGTGTGGTGTGATAATCGCGCAGTAGCTCGCCGGGAGCATCGAGCCGAACGGCGACAAGGGATGATCGATCCAATGCCTGAAGTCGTTCTTCCTCATGACGCCTTATTCCCAGTGCGGCGGCCACCAGTCCGAGTACCGCAGAGCGGGCGGGATGGTCGTGGCTGGGGCGAAATTCACCCACCGCAGTATCCCCCCAGGCCGCCATCGGTCCGTACAGATGAAACAGGAGGTAGTCTTTCATCACTTCATGCCCCTGTCGCGCAATCGATGATGCCTTGCAAGCTGCCTTCTCCAGAGAGGGCGTTCAGTGAGGTCGTCCTTTCTGCACCATCTCCATAAACAGCATCCATTTTTTCCCGTGTCTGCTCCAATGCATTAATGGAGTGGGATAATAGGTCTGCGCCACCGACCGGTTTCAGGAAGGCAACCGAAAGGGAACGGGGCTGCTGGTCACCTGATTCGCACAGGATATAGGAGGCGCGGGCACGGGAGGCGAAACTGTTCTGCTTGCCTGTTGGCGAGACCG
>JBEVXT010000336.1:0-4650 GCA_040505955.1 Sedimenticola sp.
CCAATACGGGTAGTGAGAAGAGCTGTTGCCACCGCTCCATCAACTCAGCTTCTGACCAATTATCAACAGCTTGCCGGTCAATACGTAAAACCAAGTGATAATGATTTTCGAGCACAGAAAAAGCAGCGATATCAATTGCAAACAGAGAGGAGAGCTCTGTTAGGCGATTAACTACCCATTGCTTTCGGTGCTCGAAATTCTTTCCGGTTAGCGAGTCTTCACCACAAAGGAAGGCGCGACGTACACAACGGCTTATGCAGTGATAGTAGGGTGTGCTGTTGAGGCTGATGAGGGCTTTTCTTGGCTTTGGCATGTCGCTCCTTGACTTACTTAGGTTCTTTGTATGTTCTTATTACATTAACATGTTATGGGTAGATGTCAAATGATGGGTGTCCTCTCACTCTTCTCCCTCTTCTTGGGTAGATGTCAAATGATGGGTGTCCTCTCACTCGAATCAAATGATGGGTGTCCTCTCACTCTCTTTAACATGTTATGGGTAGATGTCAAATGATGGGTGTCCTCTCACTCTTCTCCCTCTTCTTGGGTAGATGTCAAATGATGGGTGTCCTCTCACTCGAATCAAATGATGGGTGTCCTCTCACTCTCTCACTCTTTCTCTCACTCCCGGCAACAAGAATCAAAGAGCCTGTTGGGCAAATCCGGATATAGCCTCTTTTCCAGGAAGTGATGATGCTTCATATATATCACAGTAATTTCATGGAACGGCTGGTTGATCAGTTGATCGATCATCTGTCGGTGCCGCTTGCCGGTGTGCTGACGCCGGAAATAATCGTGGTGCAGAATGCCGGTATGCAGCGCCGGCTTGCACAAGAGATCTCCGGCCGTTTGGGCGTTGCCGCCAATCTTCAATTTCCTCTCCCCGCAAGCTTTGTCTGGAGTATTCAGCAGGCCTGGATCGACGATATGCCGGAGGAGAGTGGCTATGACAAAGAGAGCCTCTGCTGGCGGATTATGGGATTGCTGCCAAAGCTGATTGATCGGCCAGCCTTTGCCTCACTGCGCCACTATCTGGCCGGCGACGATGCACAGTGTCGCTATCAGCTGAGTGAACGGATTGCAGATCTTTATGATCAGTATCTGGTTTTTCGACCGGATATGATGATTGCCTGGGAGCGGTCTGCGAGCGGCAAGTTGTCAGTTGACGCCCAGTGGCAGGCTGAGTTGTGGCGTGCCCTGGTAGCGGAAACCGACGGGGAACACCGTGCCGGATTGTACGACCGTTTCCGCCGCCTCATCTCCGAGGGCCGTTCACCACGCAACTCCCTGCCGGAGCGGGTGACAATTTTTGGCATTACCACCCTTGCTCCGGTACAACTGCATGCGGTGCAGGCGTTGGCGCAACAGACAGAAGTGCATCTCTATCTGCTCAATCCCTGCCGTGAATACTGGGTGGATATCATCGATGAGAAGGGCCTGGCGAGACGCAGAGCCCGTTGGCGACAGGAAGGGGAGACGGATGTCACCTCACTGTTGGATGTGGGCAACCCCCTGCTCGCCTCCATGGGGCAGGTCGGTCAGGTGTTCGTGGATCAGCTGCTGGAGCTGGACGGCGTGGAGACGGATCTGTTCACTGAACCCGGTACCCAGCATCTTCTGCAGCGGCTACAGGGGGATATATTGGAATTGACGGATCGCCGCTTCGCTGAGGCGGATGAGCACCACCGGGTGGCTGTTGATGACGTTTCCATTCAGGTGCACAGTTGCCACACGACGCTACGGGAGGTACAGGTACTGCACGACCGTCTGCGCAGAATGTTCGATACACTACCCGGCCTGACACCTGCGGACGTAGTGGTGATGGCTCCCGATATCTCCACCTATGCTCCCTATGTCGAGGCGGTATTCGGCTCCGCAGGCGGCAAGCGCCACATCCCCTGGTCGCTGGCCGATCTCGGTGCGCACGAGAGTTCCCCGATTATACAGGCGGTGTATGGGTTGCTTGAGTTGCCCGATTCCCGTTTCGAGGCATCACAGATCATTACCCTTCTGGAGACACCGGCGCTGTCGGCACGTTTCGGTATCGACAGTGACGGTATCGAGCGGATCAGGCGTTGGGTCAGGGAGACCGGAATACGCTGGGGGGCGGATGCCGGGATGCGGGCTGAACTTGGCCTGCCTGCTGAGTCGGCTAATACATGGGATGCTGGTCTGGAACGGCTGTTTCATGGCTTTGCACTGCCGCTGGACGCCGGCCTGCAGGATGGCGTGCTTGCCTATCCCGATATAGAGGGGGGCGATGCCCTCGATCTTGGCCGTTTGGCGGCACTGCTTGATTGTCTGCTGCAGTGGCGCAAGCGACTTTCCCTGCCGACCAATCCAGCAACCTGGGTGGAGCGGATCAATGCCCTGCTGATGGAGTTTTTTTTACCTCAAGGCAACGATGAGTTGCTGTTGCAGAGTGTGCGCAATGGGATGGATGCTCTGCGGTGTCATTGTGAGTTGGCCCATTTCAGCGAGACGATTCCGTTATCCATTGTCCGTGCAGAACTGGATCGGGTGTTAGAAAAGGGGGCGTCATCGGCTGGAGGTTTTCTGGTGGGCGGCGTCACCTTCTGTAATATGGTGCCGATGCGCAGTATCCCTTTCCGCGTGGTCTGCCTGTTGGGCATGAATGACAGTGATTATCCGCGCCGTGAGCAGACCGCCGGTTTTGATTTGATTGCGGCCGCACCACTAGCAAGTGACCGCACCCGCCGCCTGGATGACCGCTACCTCTTTCTTGAAGCGCTGATCTCCGCTCGGGAAATCTTCTATATCAGTTACCTTGGCAACAGTGTGCGAGACAACAGCGTCAAAACACCCTCGGTTGTGCTGAGCGAACTCCTCGACTATACGACGCTCTCATTTACTGCTGAAACGAGGGAGAAGTTGCTCTCACAGCTGGTCACACATCACCCCCTACAGCCTTTCAGTCGGCGCTATTTCGACACTAGTGACGCCCATTATTTCAGCTATGACGAAGGGTGGCTGGCGGCGGCAAATGTTCAGGCACAGCCACAGGAAGCAGCGTTTATCGATACTCAGCTGTCGCAGGATCAGAATCAGAATCAAGACCAGGAGAGAGAGATAGATCTTGATACCCTGATCCGTTTCCTGATCAATCCCTCCGAATGGTTTATGAGGCACCGGCTTGGGGTCGTCAGAGTGGAGGAGAGTGAGGCAGTGGTCGATGATGAGCCCTTTGATCTTGACGCTCTTACCGCCTATCACCTCAAAACCCGGGTGCTTGAGGGCCTGTTGCAGGGGGACGAGAGCAAGTCGTTTCTGGAGTACGCAATTGCCGAAGGGGAACTGCCCCATGGGCACGGGGGGGAGATCACTTTCAATGAGACTGCCTCCGGCCTGGAAGCCTTGAATGAACGTATCAGCCGTCGCTTGGCTGACGGCGGTGATACCCTGGAAGTTGACCTGCAACTGTCAGGCTTTCGCCTGACCGGCTGGCTCCACGGAGTAACCCCCGATGGGCTTCTCAGTTACCGCCCAGCGAAATTGAAGGCCAAAGATATTCTGCGCCTCTGGGTAGGGCATCTTGCCCTCTGCGCTGTTCGGGAGGGAGTGGAATACCGCAGTACCCATGTGGCACTTGATAAAACCCTGGTGTTTGAACCGGTGGCAGCGCCACAGGCGGCGCTGATAGATCTGATCAACGCCTGGCAACAGGGGCAGAACCGACCACTGCCGTTTTTTGCCGCGGCCTCATTGGCCTATGCAAAGGATAGAGCGCTGGAGAAAGCAGAGAAGATCTGGCTCAACGACTATGACAGTGGCGCAAATAACTGGTACGTCGCCACCGCCTTCCGTGGAATTGAACCACTGGAGGATGAAGGGTTCATCGAGTGGGCGGAAAAACTGGCAGCGCCGTTGCTGGATGCGCAAAAGGTCATTACCGCGAAGGGAGACAAGTGACAATGAGATCACTGAAACCCCTCGAATGCCCCCTGAAAGGGCGGCAGCTTATTGAGGCCGGTGCCGGTACCGGCAAAACCTACACCATCGCCATCCTTTTTCTACGTCTGCTGCTGCAGTCGCAACTGGAGGTGAACCGGGTACTGGTGGTGACCTTTACCGAAGCCGCTACCGAGGAGCTGCGCGAGCGTATTCGCAGCAGGGTAAGTGAGGCGCTGAATCATCTGCTGGGCCTTGCAGATGAGCCGCCCGATCCGCTGTTGCAGCAGTTGCTGGATAGCATTGAGGATACCGGGGATGCGATACAGCGGCTCTCGGATGCACTTGTGCGCATGGATGAATCATCCATCTTCACCATTCACAGCTTCTGCGGTCGGGTACTGCAGGAGAACGCCTTCGAAAGCGGCATGCCCTTCGATGTCGATCTGATTACCGATGAGAGCTTATTGCGGCAGGGGATTCTGCGTGACTTCTGGCGCAGCAGTTTGGCGCAGCTTGACCGGGAGGAGACTGTCTGGCTGTTGGGTGAGTGGGCGACACCGGACAAGCTACTGAAAGAGCTCCATGACGCCCTCTCTCACACGGAACTACAGATCGTGCCGGATGTCAGTAGGGCGGCTGTAGAACAGGCGTGGAACGAGGTCGAGGATTGCTATCAGAAGTTGGTCGGGGTGTGGAGCAGTGAGGGTGAAGAGATACGCGAGCTACTTACCACCACCAAGG
>JBEVXT010000337.1:0-3506 GCA_040505955.1 Sedimenticola sp.
TATAACCGGCTGTACCAAAATCCTGACAACCACAGTTATGGTGGAACAGAGGTATTGTAGGAGCGAACTTGTTCGCGATGGACTACGAAACGTGCTCTTCGCGAACAAGTTCGCTCCTACGCCTGGGTTCCGAATTACCGTGTTGAATAGTTACATCCTGATGAGATAAAAACCCTGCCTAATGGAAACAAGGAATACAAATACCACCTCAAGAAGCTCGCCCCGTCCTGTATTCATTATTGGATTATTGACCCACAAGGAATTATTGTGGATTACCGTTTATGAGAGGCGTTGCCGACCAATAGGTTAGCCATCAATCCCCTCGATCCTGATCACGTCCCCAAACCGTTTAAAATCCTTGATGTTATGGGTCAGCAAACAAGGAACCTCATAAGCCAGCATGGTCGCCACGATATTGGCATCATGAACCTGCTTACCGCCGATCTTAAAATCTCCCATCAGCTTGACCAACTGGCTGGTGGTGGCGCTGGTATCGTCTGCCACCTGGAACTGCTCTTCCAAATACCGTACCCGCTTGATTACCACATCTGGCGTTGATGGCTGTGCAAATGTCTGTGGTCGGGTACGTGTAGCGATGAACTCCCGCAACACCTGACGACTGATTCACAAAGGCCGTCCGGCCTGATGCGCTGTTTTGATGGTATTTAATGCCTGCTCATGCAGTGGTGCTGTTGCTACGTTGGCGTAGATCAGGATATTGGTATCAACAAATAGCGGGTTATCGTCCATCGTCACCATACATATCCTCTCTGTGCAGGCTTAATCCATCCGGCCAGGGGCCGAGATCATCCACCGGAAAATCCAGGGACTCTTTGCTGGAAACTACTCCTTTTTGCCGTCTTGCCCGTTGTTTCAAAAAATCCACAAAGTCTTCTACTTCCGCAATCCGGTCAGTTGGGAGTGATTGAATCTTTTCAATCAATGCTTGTGTAGCTTGCATAGGTATTGCCATTGCTAAATTCTCCTTTAACCGCTGGCTTGTTGCCGGTCAAATATTGCCACCCGGCGAGTGAATAGTAGCGCAAAATCAATTTTTTTTCCCGACGGCGGAAGGCGGGTATAACCTTATGTGATAGGGTCAAGAAATAGCCATACCGCAGTGTTTGCAGCGGCCTTGTATAATTATGTCCTCAATAACCTACGGCAGGGGTCGGAGTCGATTGCCCACATGGATGTGGGTAAGAAGCGTGAGCAGGGAGTGGAAGCATTGCACCAAGATGGATGATAATTTCCACCTATTTCCGATGCAATCGACTCCGACCCCGTACCCAACTGAATAGTTGCTGTCAGGAGAAGTTATGTGATTTCCGGATTGAGCGGAGGTAATTTTTCTTGCCTGCGCGAGGGTGCGGTGGCTGCTCTGTTTCGCCGCAGCCGCAGCGGGTGCAGCTCTCTTCTGAAACGCTTTTTCCAGCGGGTGAAGTCGATTTCACTGCCGTTGTAGAGGGCGTTGTCAAGTGTGTGCATCAGTTCCAATAGGGTTGTTGCGTCGGCATGGGGGTGGATGGCGACCAGGCGCATTGCCAGCTTCGGCAGGGGGAGCTGTGTGGTTATGCCAAGGTGTTTGTGGGTAAGAAAACGCAGCATATAGGCCCAGACTTCCGGATCCTGTTCACCACTGACCTGTCGGATGCAGAACCAGAGGCGGAAAGAGCGTGGCAGGCGGCCGACAAACAGCTGTCGCAGCCGTTGCAGGCGGCGGATTGGCCCCAGCCAGTTGATAAACTCCATGATCCTGAGGAAGCCGCGAAACACGAAGGCAGACAACTCCTGTTCAGCTTCTTTGGCGAAACCCCCGCTGTGCGACCAGGTGATAAGCCACCAGCCACCAATGGCGGCAGTGATAGCGATCAGGAAGAGCCAGATGGGGGGAGAGGAAGAGCGGTTACCGAGCCTTTTGTCCCACCTCCTGTTTTCATCACTGCTGCCTCCACCCACCAGCAGTTGTTGCATTGCCGGGTTGCCGCTCTCCTTTTGGTGAGTGTCAACATTCCACCATGTGATCTGCAGCCTGGGGATTTTCACCTCACCTCCCCGTAGCGGAACCAGAGTGAATGTTTCAGTACGTTGGCCGAGCAGAAGATGACCATCTTTTGAGATATTGCCGGTGATTACTGATTTTTCCCGATAGACCCTGAAATCACCCTGTTTCAGCTGCTTTTCGAGTGACGGCAGTTGGCTGCCGGTGGCGCCGACAACGGAGATGTCGGTAACCAGGGTGAGGGGTTCTCCCACCTCAATCCGCCCCGGGTTTTTCAGTACCGATTGAACCACCAGGCCCTGGAGCGGCAGCCAGGGTTGTACTGAGGGGTCGATTGGCAGCACCTGCAGTTTGATCCCGGTTTCAGTGGTCACTTCAAAGCTGCTGCTGTGTCCGGCGGGTTCGGCGAGCTTACCCTTTACCCCTATTTTCGGGATGGTGATCTCTCCGGAGTCGAGCGGTGTCACTGCATAGCGGAAACGGTTGATAATTCTGCGTTGATCACCTTCGCCACTGCTGCGGGTGGTTGGGCCATCCAGTAGTTTGAAGATCAGGCTGCTGTTTTTCGGCAGTTCGGGATAGAGGGTGCTAAGGTTCCCGTCACTGGCAACTTCCAGCACCAATATCAGAGTCTGCTGCACATAGGCGGTACGGCTGCTGAAGTTGGCGGTAACCTCTGGGGGAGTCTGTTTTGCGGCGCTTTTCTCCGGCGGCTGAGCATACGGGGATGCAGGCTGTGCACCGTAGGCGGGAGGCTGCCCGGGTTGAGCTGGATAGGGGTTATACCTCTGTGGCTGCTGAGCTGGTGCGGAGTAGGTCGGGTAGCCGCCGGAGTAGTAGGGATAGTAGGGGTAGGGTTGCCGGGCCAGGGCGGAACCGGCTGCAATCAGCAGGATGATGCAGATGATGCTTGCATAGGGGGTAAGCCGAGCACCCGGTGCCGGGGTGCTGTTATCAGTGGCGTCTGTTGTGCTCTCTGCCGTCATATTATTTGTGGCTACCATGGTCTGGACTCGAGGAGGGCGCCCCCCTCTCTCTGTATCAGGCGCTGCTCCTCCAACATGAACTGGTTACGCAACAGCTGTGTAGGATCCCCTTCAATCTGCTCCAGCCATTGCTCCATGATGCGGGACTCCTCGTTTTCTTCGGACTGGGGTTTTTTCGCTTTCCCATCGCTTTTCTGATCCTGCTTTTCGGGATCGGGGCTGTCTCCCTGCTGGTCAAACTCTTCAACCGCATCGACGCTCTCTTTCTCCATCTTCATTTCACCCGGTGTGGGCTGTTGCCTTGGCCACGGCATCATGCCCGGCTCTGAATTTTCACTCTCCGGTTGGGTCTCATCCTCTTTTTTATTCCCCGGCTGCTCCTGCTTCCTCTCTTCCTTGTCGCCAGCCTGTTTCTGTTCTTCCTCTTTCTTGTCACCTGCCTGCTTCTGCTCTTCCTCTTTCTTGTCGCCAGCCTGTTTCTGCTCTTCCTCTTTCTTGTCGCCAGCCTGTTTCTGCTC